>NZ_JAZGQE010000004.1:0-64326 GCF_048593885.1 Yersinia sp. 1252 StPb PI
GGGACTAAATGTAAAGGCATTAATAAATAGCCCCACTTAATCTAAGTGGGACTTTATGCTATTATTTTGTCTTAGTTTTTGGCTGTCTGATCAGTGGTGGTAGTATTCTGGCCCTGGCTGATAGAGTAGGTCCCTTTATAGCTATCACTGTCGCCGATATTTGCCATTGAAACAGTTGGTGCCAGGATTGCTGCGATAAGTGCGATTGCTGCGATGGTAGTTTTCATAATAAATTCTCTTCTATTTGTGTATGTGAAAGCGGGTTGCTTTCGATAGGAATAATGTTACTCCGATCACAGAATTTGAATACTAAAGAGAATCGTTCATCTTGTTCAAAAAAAATGAATGAATAAGGGCGATGGACCCTTTGTTGTAATGAGCATAATTTATCACTGCACAGAAACAAGAGGCGCGCGGTTGCACAACTCGCTAACTATTGATGAGTTTCATCTGCTTTACCGTTGCTCAACAGGGTACTTACACAGGCATATCAATGAATGAGGAAAGTGGTCTTCTAAAATCTTCAGGATGTGGCGATAACGCCACTGTTCGTAAATGGCGATTACAGATAAACCATATCTCATCGCGGTCATTAGACAATATATAGTAAGCATCTGAGGTTTCTGATGGATTGAATAGACCTAATGCCCGATAGGCAGATGTTTCATTAAAGCCGCTCTGAAGTGGTAGTGGCCTTGGCCCATTGTCCATTTCACTGACTCTTAGATACAGCCCTTGTTCCAGCCACACCATCAGATAACCTCAAATTAAGTAAATTTACATTAATTATAGTGCACAAATATTTATGATTTATAAGACTCGTCTGTTAATCAAAAAAGAGGGGCAAGTGAAGTGAGTTTCCCCATTGACTCCCTATCATCCTAGGGGCAGGACAACTCAGCGTAGGTCGTTAAATTTTACGACGACAAGATATTGATAGCCTCATTAGGCCATTCCACTTATACGTGGCAGAATATAAAAAAATAAATACAACTATTTCACCTGAGATGACAAATAGATAAATATGGATCGTTCACGCTTACTCAAGTTCCTGCTGCCTTATCTGTGGCCTAAAAATAACCCTAAGCTTCGCTATTATTTGGTTGCTGCGGTGATATTTATGGTGGTTTCCAAGGTTAGTACCACTCTGGTCCCACTGGCCTATAAGGCAATGGTTGATACATTAAGCAGTGAAAACGCCAAGATGCTGGCTATTCCAATCGGTTTCATTATTGCATACGGCATCGCCAGAATTAGCGCCTCCTTATTTGAGGAACTGCGAAACGTGATGTTTGTACATGTTAGCCAGAATGCGACCCGGTTACTCGGCTTACGGGTATTTAAACAATTGCATGAGCTAAGTTTGCGCTTTCATCTGGACCGACAAACCGGTGGTTTATCACTGTCAATTGAGCGCGGAACTCAAGCCGTTGCTACTGTACTTTCGCGCTTGCTGTTCTCTATCTTCCCAATTTTGTTTGAAATAACACTGGTTTCGTTGATCATGTGGCATCTATTAGATGGCTGGTTTGCGATCGCGATTTTGGTGACGGTTGGGTGCTATATCTTGTTTACGGTTATGGCCGTCAGTTGGCGAACCCGCTTCAGGCGTGAGCTAAATAAAGCCAATGCCGATGCTAACACTAAGTCTATCGACAGCTTGCTCAATTATGAAACAGTGAAATATTTTGGTAATGAAGCGTTTGAAGCGCAGCGTTTCAACACCTCACGGCAACTTTATGAACATGCGGCAATCAAAAATCAATTCAGTTTTACTGCATTGAGCCTTGGACAGACTGCAATAATCTCAATTGGATTGGTCGTCATGATGGCGATGGCGGCGCAAGGTATCACGCAGGGCAACATGACTATCGGTGATTTCGTATTAGTTAATGCCTATCTGCTTCAGTTATATCAACCACTTAATTTCTTTGGGTTTATCTATTCTGAGATCAGACAAGCCCTGATTGATATGGAAAATATGCTCGATCTACTGATGGTTAAGAAAGAAGTGACTGACAGACCAGATGCATTACCTTTGAAACTGACACAAGGTGAAGTCCGTTTTGAGTCGGTCAGCTTTGGTTATGATCCTCGCAGACCTATTCTGGATAACGTGAGTTTCAGCATCCCTGCGGGTAAAACAGTCGCTGTAGTGGGGGCCTCTGGTGCGGGGAAATCAACGCTTTCACGGTTATTGTTCCGTTTTTATGATGTGACGGGCGGCGCGATTTATATTGATAATCAGGATATTCGGGCGGTTACCCAGTCAAGTTTGCGCGAAGCGATTGGCATTGTACCGCAGGATACCGTGCTGTTTAATGACACATTGCGTTATAACATCGCTTATGGCAGAACGTCTGCAACTTTTGCAGAGATAGAACGCGCGGCAAAACTGGCACATATCCATAAATTTATTACCAGCCTGCCAGATGGGTATGATACGCGGGTAGGGGAACGGGGGTTGAAGCTTTCCGGTGGCGAAAAACAGCGGGTAGCCATTGCGCGCACTATTCTCAAAAACCCCGCAATAATGGTATTCGATGAAGCAACCAGTGCGTTAGATACGCAAACTGAGCGCGAAATTCAGGCTCATCTACGAGAAGTTAGTCGCGACCATACTACGTTGGTGATTGCCCATCGCCTATCAACAATCATTGATGCGGATGAAATTATTGTATTGGATGCCGGCGCAATTGTAGAGCGAGGCCGCCACGACGCGCTATTACTGACCAATGGGCGTTACGCCGCTATGTGGCAAAATCAATATCATGAGGAGGAGCAACTCGTAGTGTAACTCGCCGCCCGTAAGGGTTATTCAAAAGAGTGCATTAAGATGAAGGTGCCCTCGCTTCTTTGGTATCGGTTGATTTGTGGAACCAATTCTCTGAAATGCGCAGTGGCACAATGTATGTCTAAAGCGGCTTGATCTGGCCATTCCTCAACAAAAATAAAATGGCCTGGGTCTTTATGGTTGATACATAAGTCATAGGATATGCAAAGTGGTTCACGCTTTGTACTGGCCACTAATTGTTTATACAGCGGCATAACATCGATAATGTGTTCCGGTTTTATAAAATCTTGGGCAATAACTTTTAGCATTTTTTACTTATGTAACCTCGATTCAATAGAGATAAATAACGCGCGGTGCCAGAAAATGTTATGTAGAGACCGCTCTCTGGCAATTGTCTCATTGTTGGATGATGGCTACGCCCCGGTAAAGTAGGTATAAGCGAATACCGCCAGTGCAATGGCTATCATAATCATGGTTGTCTTTCTCATTCCTGCTCCGATTCTGTGGTCTGTTTTTGTTTTGAGGTTAATCCAACAAGATAACGGAAAATAGCTTAAAAGACACTGATGTGCAGTTCAATATGAGAAATGATCCCTGCGAAAAATTGATCTGTGGATGGCATCGCTGTCACCCCAGCGATGCTATTTAAGTATGGTATTACCTGTGCTGCCAAAAATAGTGATAGATAGTTTCAATTGAAGTAAACATACGCATGTCATTTTTAGTGATCTTGTTCACGGTGTTGATGTGATGATTTGTGTTAATTATATTTGTGTGGTAGCGAAGTAGGGGGTGTGAAATGTCAGCACTAGAGAAACTGGTTTCTGAATATTGCCATACCAGCCTGGACTTTGTGGCATCCACGGTTGCTTTTATGGGAAGCCAAAAGAAGAACATTGATGTTGATGAAGTTGAGGCCAACCTTTCGTTGGACGAACGAGACTATTTCCACGAAAGATTAGCGCATTACAGGGGCATATACCGGCCTTTGTAACAGTGCCTCAATGCTAAATAAGCCGCCTAAGGGCGGCTTATTCGATCATGATATGCCATTCTCACCAAGCAAATCGGTGATTACGCCTGCCTGGTGGCGAGGATCACACTCGATGCTTTAAAAAGAGCAGTTACCTCACTTCTTGCTGCCAACGCCATTTCCTCAAGACTTTCATTGGTAATCACTGAAATAAGTGCCAGCCCGTTGGCGGTAACGGCTTGAACCACAGAAAATAGAGATATTTACTGCTCAAAAAACATTCAAGTAAGCTAAGGTTAATACAGGCCATACACTGACTGTGGAGCCTGTGATGTACCATAAAATAGACGGCAGCGAATACCAACGTATCTTCGTGGTTGGAGATATTCATGGCTGCTATAAAAAACTGATGGATGCCTTGGAACGTGTTCAGTTTGAGCGTTCGACTGATTTACTGGTCTCTGTCGGAGACTTGGCTGATCGGGGTTTACAGAATATTGAATGTTACGAACTGCTTAATAGCCACTGGTTTTATGCGGTGCGTGGTAATCATGAACAGATGGCAATTGATGTGTTAGCGGGTGGAGAGGTTGACACTTGGATAGCAAATGGTGGGCGATGGTTTTTTTTACTAGATGTAAGTAATAAACATCTGGTAGAACAACTCATTAGGCGGGCAGAACAATTACCTTTAATTATTGAGGTTAACACTGACCAGGCGAAATATGTTGTTGCTCATGCTGATTATCCTTCAGATGAATATGTCTACGGCAAAGCTGTTAGTGAGCAATTAGTGCTCTGGAACCGTAAGCGTCTTAACGCATCGATGAAAGGGGAAAACCACGAAATTGTAGGGGCAGATAAATTTATCTTCGGCCATACACCGCTGGTGAAACCCTCACTATTTAAAAATCAGCTTTATATCGATACCGGTGCGGTATTTGGCAATACGCTAACCGTGATTCAAATCCAGTAGCCGATCAACCCCACTGCTACCTTCTTAACGACCTCAAGACGAGATGCAACCAGGCATAATCAAAAGCTCTGGCTGGCCTATTATCACGCTTGGTCGGCCAGCCGATAGCAATTAAAATGAGATAAAGCGGGATGTGTACTTATTGAGTAATAGAATACGCGACAATAATACAGAAGCAGCAAATACTGACAGTAGTAACGTAAATCTCAGCGTGACGTCGGATAAGTTATATGCACTGGCAATGAAATAGAAAATTCCATCATGCAGTATATACACTCCGATCATTGAGGGGCTGATATAGGCCAATGTTTTCTTTATCCATTGGTGTTTAGTGTCAAAGTTATCAAATATGACAAATAAACATAAACTTAGTATTAAAACGTGTAAGTTATCAAGGAAATAACCTGCATTCACTGTTTTATATACATGTATCGACATAAAACTTTCGTAAAAATACATTGAGATTGCTGTTGGCAGCAGCAGCACTTTAGCGATGAGACGCACTCTCGGTAACTTGGTTATTTTCTGGCACATCTTTGAGCAGAGGAACCTACCGGTTATATAATAGAAAACCCAAGTCCATAATCTAAAATATTGTGGGAAATCAATTAAATATGGCCTTTCAGTGAAGGCGCTGATCAGATCGATCGTAATCGAGAAAATAACCAGGCACGAAAGGGTTATGATGGCCGTTCTGTTACTTTTCAAAACCTTCGAGATTAGCGGGTTAAGCAGATAAATAATGGCAATGCTGAACAAAAGCCAACTTTGCAGGAAATACCCTCGTTTGAAGCCATCCTCATTGATAAAATAGAAAAGGACGTTCCAAAAGATAATAATCGTTATTATAGATTTTAATTTACTGAGGATATCCTTTTGATCTATCTCATCATTAGAGTCGATATAACCGATGATCATGAAAAATAATGGGGTAGCAATAATCGATAAAAAGTACAGAACACTCATTACTTCGCCGCCTAAAAAACACTGGTCAGTACAGGTTTTACTTGCAGAGTAGAAAGTAACGGCAGAAAAGCAGCTTAACGTTTTTAGGGCATGTAAACCGACGTTTCTCATAAAGTAGTTTGACTTAAAATAAGGTTAAATGAGAGATGCAGCTTCATAGGGTGTATGGTTTGCATCAGAACCTTCCTATTCAGACTACTAATATTTTTACATTTTTGCATACAATCTGAATGCTGTCACGTTTGGCAAACTGAAACAAAAATAAAAAATAAGGAAATATTCCACAGAGAAACAGACGTTTCCTACACCCTCCGGTGTTGACATCCTATATCGCTCTCCTTTCCCCTATGTTCTACTAACAAGTAGGAAAGTATATTGTGTTATCTATTTGATTTGTAATGATATTTAATTCATTGCAAACAGATATGAGTTAACCATTCATGGGGTGCTGAAGCGCTAACGGGTGTGGCCAATATGATAAGCTGTATGATAGTCGATAACGATAAATATCAAACACTGGGTATGGTAACTGTCGTAAAAAAAATATTTGCATCGTTAGGTTTTAAAAAAGAGATTAAATTCTATCGAAAAGCATTTTATTCAGCAGATGTGATTTTTATTGGTGTTGATGAATTCAGCTTTTTCGAAGCGCTGAAACGTTTGGATAAGGCTCCTTCTGAAGCAGATGTTTTTTTGATTTGTGATGCCAGACTGAATAGCTTTTTACAAGGTATTCCCAGATTCAGCAATGTAACCATGATTTTCAGAGAAGATTCGGTTGATACAGTAATCAACAAGATTACCTCGGTATTTAAACGAAAACTGCGCGGACTTAAAGAGAATCTGGTCGAACGTAAAGTTACTAAGGTGTTGGGGCTGGCATCATCAGAGCGGCAATATTTGACGCCAAATGAAAATATTGTGTTGAAACTATTTAATGAAGGTTTTTCAGGCGGTGATATCGCCAGAATTTTGAAGAAAAGTGAGAAGACAGTTAGCGGACAAAAACGTTCTGCTATGAAGAAGCTAGGTGCTCGTACTGACGTTGAGTTGATTAAAATGTTTATGTTCAAGTAGTTAATGAAAATAATCTGATTTTTTATTATTTCTAGCGTCAACACCAGAGGATATCAAAGGGATGTTCTTGCGTTAGCGGGCAGGGATGCCAGCATCTAACTCTCCGGGTAGACCGGACAGCCCCAAAGGCATTTGGGGCTGCTTGAGGGTGCTGATATCCCCTAGTTTCAAGAAAAATAGAATCAGTATTAAATACTCTTCAATTTAGCAACCGTACTCTCGATATCAACCTCATGTTCAGAAAACGTATAAGTTACATTCTGGAATGTCGTTATCGATAACATTTTCAATGGCACGGTTTTTTCTGAAATATCTTCTTCCTGCGGCCGGATTTTGTTCATCAGTAAATTTACTGAAAGTATAGTATTAGCTTTGTCTACCTCGGCCTGTGCAGGGACTTCTTTAGTAAAAGTATTGAATGACTTGATGCTGGTGAGTTTGATTCTCTCGTTAGCAATGAATATGTATTTACTCTCAATTGCTACTTTTACCGCAAATGCCGACAACCCTTTGGTATTGGTTGTTGGCTCAAAGGTAACCTCGGCCCCTTTTTTGATCATCTCGGGATTAGCAACTTTAATAACGTGAAAATAACGGTTATCTCCGTTCTCATCGGTGATAAAACCAAAGCCTTTATCTTCAAAAAAAGTTGTTATTCTACCGTTCATCATGCATCTCATATTAGCGTATCCAATGGCTAAGTATAATACAGGTGAATAGCGTTCAGATACAGCCTGTCAGTTCGCTGAGGCGCTTATCAGCGCCATAATGGTGAACTACAAAAGCAAAAAAATGTGGTTTTCTGTGCTAGAAACAGAGCCAAAAAACGGCGTTTTTCACTTTTTCTCTTCTTTTTGTGATCTCGGCTGTGGACAAAAAACGGTTCTATTGCTGTACTGTAGTTGACACACTATTTGTGTCCAACATTCACGTAAAGGTAAGTTTGATGTCTAAGATTAAAGGTAGCGTTAAGTGGTTCAATGAGTCCAAAGGTTTCGGCTTCATTACCCCAGAAGATGGCAGCAAGGACGTTTTCGTTCATTTCTCAGCCATCGCTAGCAATGGTTTCAAAACTCTTGCTGAAGGCCAGCGTGTAGAATTTGAAATCACGAACGGTGCCAAAGGCCCATCTGCTGCTAATGTTATCGCTATCTAAGTAGCCCATATTTGTTAAAACCCGCCTCTATAGGCGGGTTTTTTATGGGTATTACCAATAAGGTAAAAAGAGTGCTTTTGTTGAACGACACGACACAACTCGTTGTTTTACAATCAACAAAGCAGAATTGAGAGAAGTAACACACCAAGGTTAGAACAGATAGGCTTTGAGAAACATCACGGTGATGACCAGGCAAAAAATAACTGTTAGCCACTCAGCCCGTTTTTTCGGTAATCCAAACATAGTGTTATCCAGCACATCAGTCACCACCATCGGCTAACTGTTCTCTGGCAAATGATTATCCGGTTCGTAGATTAAGAAAACATTAAGACGATACCACCCGACCCGCGACTTTCTTTATCTTGCGCGTTTCCGGGCAATATAATGGACTACCCGGAAAGTTAAACTATTTATAGTTACTCGCTATTATTGCCCCGCGAAATGATTGACCAATATAAAGGCCAGCATCGTCATCGCAAGTGACCCGGCCAGATTAAGTAAAACAGTCCCCGCCGCCCATGCCAGCTTACCTTCCTGAATGAGATAAACCACTTCCACAGAGAAGGTGGAAAATGTCGTTAGACCACCACAAAAACCTGTCGTAATCAGAAGCTTCCATACGGGATCAATATGTGCAATGCGGGTAAACAGCGCTAATGTCAGACCAATGATAAAAGCACCTATCAGGTTTACCAGCAGTGTTCCCACGGGGACATGGGGTGATAAGCTGTTTAGCTTCATACTGACCAGCCAGCGAGCAACGCTGCCCACGCCACCACCAATAAATACTGCGAGTAATGTATTAAACATAAATACCTTTCATTATGGATACCCATCGTGCGGGGTAGTTGGTCATTATTAATGGGCTTTTCAGAAAGGCTTAGGCGCAATACTACGCACCTTAATGAAAAGGTTACGTAGACATCATCAGCCTTGAAGGGCGGTTATGGAGGAATGTCATCTCCAGAGCTTGCGAATCAATAATACACTGACTTTTTACATCATGAAATCTATTGGGAATAGTTTTTAACTGGCCAGCTCAATACGATTACGACCATTATCTTTTGCCTGGTACAGTGCGGAGTCAGCCGCTTTCAACCATTGCTGATAATTAATCATGTCGTGCCTGTAATCAGCAATGCCAGCACTTACTCTAAGTTGCAGCGTGGGGGCTTGCGTAAAGGCTAATTCAGCCAGTTTTTCTTGAATTCGCGTTAATACTTCGCGGGTTTGTTCGGCGGTGGTATTGGGCAAAATAGCACCGAACTCGTCGCCACCATAGCGACCGACAATATCAATGGCTCGCAGCCCTAATAATAACTCCTCAGCAAGAACCGTAATGGCTTCATCGCCGACAGCATGGCCAAAGGTGTCATTTATGGCTTTGAAGTTATCAATATCAAGTAAAATGAGTGTTGCGCCGTGCTGATAGCGCCGGCAACTGTCAAATTGATTATGTAACTGGTGTTCCCAATGTCTGCGGTTATACAAACCAGTTAACCCATCTCTTACACTAATACGTAATAGCTCTTCTTTGTTTTCGGCCAAACGCTTGGCAGTTCGATAGGTAACTAATCCGAGTAGGGAAGGGTAGATAATTATCATCGGCAAACAAGCATAAACCTGAATGGGGGAAGTTTCAGGCTCAAAGGGCAAGTTAAATATCCATGCGGTCAATAAACTACAGGAGATTTGCAAGGCTAAACCTTTGCAAAAAATGTTCTTACCCCCGGAAGCAATATTATTCATACTCATCATGGATAGAATAACAATGGATGGCAAAGCATTGAACGACATTATTGCCACCCAGACGCCACCCAACGCAGAGTCTATTTTCATGTTGATTATTTCTTGCTCAAACGGTTGTTCAGACCGCAACGCCAGCAAGAATGCAATATGTGGCCATATCAACCCATTAATAGCTAGCATCAGCCATAACCATAATGGGGAATGCTGTGTGTAGAGCACTGAGCCTACACAAAACATACCTACACCTAAGCCAAATGCTCGAGGTAAATAAGTTCTTTTAGCAAAACTTAACCCTGACCGACGGGTGTTTATTCTACTTGAATAAGGCAATTGGCGGCTCCCTCTTTCTTTTTTCTTTGGGGGGATGTTAACGGCAATGTCTCATCCGGAATGAGTCAAAATAAGTGATAATAGACTCTGAGTAATCATAGTTCACTAACGAAATCTGTTACATATTACTGTTGTTTTAATCGGTAATTTATTCGTAAATAGGCCATTATTTAACAATATCCAACGTCATTGGCGTTGTCGCTCGCGAGTGAATCCCACCATTCTGACTCATGTGAGTGATTCAGGGCGTGAGATGTGCTCACATTGGCGCAATATCCAGTAAGAAGGATATATTCATTGTTTAATGAACAGAGCTAATCAAGAAGGTGAGTATGGAAGGTATCAGTATTACCAAATTGTTGGTAGTTGGCATATTGATTGTGTTGTTGTTTGGAACCAGCAAATTGCGCACGTTGGGCGCGGATCTGGGGGCTGCCCTGAAAGGCTTTAAAAAGGCTATGGGTAATGATGATGCACCTGCGGCGACGCCTGTTGCTGAAGCTAAAACGGCCGTTGAAACCAAAACAGCACCGCCAATTGAGCATAAGGACTGATTGCCCTCGCTCGAGATAACCGGTATTCCGGTGAAAGCGGCAGCATGAAAATTCTTTAGCTTAGCTATTATCAGCAAACTTATTATGTCTGATAACAGAAAACGGATCTCCAATGGAAATCCGTTTTTGTTTGTCTGGCATTTAAGGTGTAACTAAACATTTCATAAAATTGGCCTAAAAGTCTCATCAGGCCAATTTATTTATTTTACTTCCAACCCTTTTGCTTGCAGATCGGCATGATAAGAAGAGCGAACAAACGGGCCACAAGCAGCGTGGGTAAAGCCCATTGCCATAGCTTCTGCTTTCATTTCGTCAAACTCAGCCGGGCTGACGTAGCGCTGTACGGGTAAATGGTGGCGGCTTGGTTGCAAATATTGCCCCAGCGTCAGCATGGTTACTCCATGGCGGCGCAGATCATGCATAACCTCAACGATTTCGGCATTGGTTTCTCCCAAGCCAACCATCAAACCTGATTTAGTCGGAATATCAGGATGAGCCTCTTTAAAGCGCTCAAGTAATTTAAGCGACCACTCATAGTTAGCCCCAGGCCGCACTTGGCGATACACCCGTGGTACGTTTTCCAGATTATGGTTAAACACATCCGGTGGGGTGACAGTCAAAATATCTAACGCGCGATCCATACGGCCACGGAAGTCAGGCACCAATGTTTCAATTTTTATGGTCGGATTTTTGGCTCGAATGGCTGCGATACAATCTGCAAAATGTTGAGCGCCACCATCGCGTAAGTCATCACGGTCAACCGAGGTGATAACCACATAGCGCAATCCCATATCTTTGATTGTTTGAGCCAGCTTTTCTGGCTCATTGGCATCAGGTGTAACCGGACGACCATGGGCAACGTCACAGAATGGGCAGCGGCGGGTACAAATTGCGCCGAGGATCATAAAGGTCGCCGTTCCGTGGTTGAAGCACTCTGACAAGTTAGGGCAGGATGCCTCTTCGCAAACCGAGTGCAGACCGTTTTTACGCATTGCTGCCTTGATACCCTGAATGCGGCTGGAGTCAGCGGGTAGCTTGATTTTCATCCATTCGGGTTTACGTAACAGTTCCTGACGTTCGGTAACCACGGTTTTTATCGGGATTAACGCCATTTTATCTGCGTCGCGGTATTTTACGCCACGTTCCATCTGAATCGGTTTACTCATAATCGTACAGGTTCCAGTTCTGAATCTCTCAATTTGAGATTTTTCATTAAATTCAACGTGATATGGCTTGCGTTAAAAATTTTTTGAAAATTGTTTAAAAATTATATCATCATTACCCTATCCTATTCAGCCCCCAATTACGTGGGTTATATTAAAAGAGTCAGGGCATCCACGATTTCAATTGGCTAACTTAGGATACGTCAGATGATAAATAGTCTGCCAGTGACCATGGCTGCTGCTCCGCTTGCGGATAGCCCAATTGGCGGGTAAATTCGCGCACCAAGATTGGCTGGATATCAGCAACAGTTGTCCCTGTTTTTAAGGCACTGACTTGGGTCATTTGCATGCCAGCATAACCGCATGGGTTTATGCGTTGGAACGGCTCCAGGTCCATATCGATATTCAAGGCCAGCCCGTGAAACGAGCAACCTCTACGGATGCGTAATCCCAACGAGCATATTTTCTGCTGGCCGACATAGACACCGGGGGCATCTGGGCGGGCTTGTGAATCAATAGCAAAATGAGCCAATGTCTGAATCACGGTATTCTCAATCGCGGTAACCAATTGCCGCACGCCAATTTTGGCACGCTTGAGGTCAATCATGACATACATGACTTGCTGGCCGGGGCCATGATAGGTGACCTGACCACCTCTATCGCTTTGGATAACCGGAATATCACCGGGCATCAGTACATGTTCGGCTTTCCCCGCCTGACCTTGAGTGAAAACGTGCTGATGCTCAACCAGCCAGATTTCATCTGGAGTGGCGTCAGTACGGAACTCAGTGAAATTATGCATAGCTTGAGATACGGGGGCATAGGGTTGTAGCCCTAGCTTTCGTAAAATGATCTTGTGTTGTTGCAAGCGAGGCATCATCTGGTTACAGAAATGGTGGCGTCAGTATACCAGCCCAGCGGTGTGGGGCTACTATTTTGACATTTAAAAAAGCAGGTTTGCGGTTCAACCATGGGGTTAAAAGGTAAAATAAGGCCCAGAGCGTGAATAACCGCTCCGGGCCATAATAAGGCGGGCTTGGTACAAATTAAGTATCTTGCTCGTAGGCAATATGGACTTAACTCGATGCTCCTAACTATATGGTCCTAACTACAGTACCATTCGCACCAGTTCAAGGTCGGCCAGCTCTTTATACAGGATTTCCACTTGATCAATATGGGTGGCTGTAATGGTGATGGAGACGGAGTGAAAGTTGCCTTTGCTGCTCGGTTTTACCTGCGGGGTATAATCACCCGGAGCATGGCGCTGTACCACTTCTACCACCTGGTTTACCAACTGTGGTTCTGCAATGCCCATTACCTTGTAGGTAAAAGAACAAGGGAACTCAAGCAGTTCGTTCAGTTTAGTTTTCATGTGCGCTCCTGGGGTGTTGACGGACAGATTACTGCCGGATAGGTGCCAGGATAAAGAAAAAATTATCCGACCTTAAAATTATAACTCCCGCCGGGGCGGGAGTTTCAGATTATTTATAATATGGGGATAGTCTGCTGATTTTCAAGCCCGCCAACTAACCGAACCAGCGGTGGAACATCAGTTTGATGTAGTCCACCATGCGGCTAAAGAATCCGCCTTCTTTAACTTCATTCATCACCACTAATGGGCGCTGATCAATAGTTTTGCCATCTAACTGGAAGTTAATCATGCCAACAACCTGATTCTTCGCCAGTGGCGCATGAATCTCTGGGGTATTCAGTACATAGCTGGCTTTCAGGTCTTTCATACGGCCACGTGGAATAGTCAGGTAGACGTCTTTATCAACACCCAACTGCACCCGGTCACTGTCGCCGAACCAGACTGGCTCTGACGCAAACTCTTTACCCACTTTCAATGGTGCGACAGTTTCAAAGAAACGGAAGCCCCAGGTCAGTAATTTTTTACTCTCGGTTTCACGACCTTTATAGGTGTGACCGCCCAGCACGGCTGAGATCAAACGCATTTGACCATCGGTAGCGGAGGCCACCAGATTGTAGCCAGCAGCATCGGTATGACCGGTTTTAATACCATCAACATTCAAACTGGTATCCCACAGTAAACCGTTACGGTTCATCTGACGGATATTGTTGAAGGTGAATTCTTTCTCTTTATAAATGGCATACTCATCCGGTACATCGCGAATCAGTGCTTGACCAATCAGCGCCATATCGCGCGCAGAGCTGTACTGGCCTTCAGCATCTAAACCGTGAACTGTTTTGAACTGGGTATTTTGCAGGCCCAGTGCTTTAACGTAGTTGTTCATCAGGTTGACGAATGAGTCCTGGCTGCCAGCAACATAATCAGCCATCGCGACACAGGCGTCATTACCGGATTGCAGATTGATACCCCGAGTCAGTTTAGAAACCGGTACACGGTCACCGGGTTTCAAAAACATCAACGAAGAGCCTTTGAATTCTGGATTGCCGGTTGCCCAGGCATCTTTCCCCACGGTAACCATATCTTCTGGCCCGATTTTGCCTGCTTTGATTGCTTGGCCGATAACATAACTGGTCATCATTTTGGTCAAGCTGGCCGGATTACGACGCGCATCAGCATTCATTTCTGCCAATACTTTGCCGGAGTTGTAATCAATCAGCACATACGCTTCGGAGTCGATCTGTGGCACGCCGGGGATCATGGTTTTCAGATTGACGTCATCAGCGTTTGCAGCAGACGCTGTGCTCATAACAATAACAGTGCTGAGCGCCAGGCTCTTGATAATGCGAGAAGTAGTTACATATTTCATGATCAGGACAACAACATCCGTGGGAGTAAGTTAAGAAAGTGCCACACTATACCATACCCTTACTTACTTAACGTTGTAGCGGCGTTAGCGGCACTCACTCATCCGAATCACATGCTCATCGGGATGCATTCATTTGCGGCCTTGCTGCAACGCCAATAAATTTGGCTATACACCTGTGTGGCGTTTATTGGTTTCACCGTAACATCCTGTTTGCACAGGGGGTTACGGTTATTTTTATCTGACAGACCTTAAATTGCTACAAGGTATGTATGTTTTAAGGCGCCGCGACCACAAATGATTGCTGCTGAGCTTCGCTCGATAGGCGCTGTTGCAGTTCTACGGCTTGTTGGCGGCTACTGAATGGCCCAAGTTGGACACGATGCACGCTACCATTGGTGTCTACTTTACCCGGTACCCCAAAACGTTGGCTCAGGCTTTGCTGCCAGGTTTGCGCCCGTTGAGCATCACTCAACGCACCGACCTGAACCACATAACCACCAGAGGTCGCAGCACCTGTTGTAGCTACTGATGAGGTCACGGGACCGGGGTTGGCAACAACCGGTGGTGTCACCGGCCCTGCACCCTGAGTGGATACAGAATCCACGGCAGGTTCTGAGCTTTCCAACACGCCAGCCGGTACCGGGGTCGATGCCCGCAGGAAGCCGCTACTTTGTGGCGCGACCGGTTGAGTGGCATCCGCACCAGACAAATTACTGTTAGCGATAGGGCGCACTGGCGCACTTACTGCGGGCGCATCCTGTTGCACTGGCGTCCCCATCCCGCTGGAGGTCAAGTCCGGGCGACTTGGTAAGGCATAACTTTGCTTGGCAATGGTGGTACCGACCATACCTGGGCCTGACAGCGAGCCATCAGGTGCGACATTGATAAAATCAATTTTCACTTTGGTGTTATTCGAAATATTCAGGCGATCAGCGGCCGCTTTGGATAAATCAATTACTCGCCCAGGGGTATACGGGCCACGGTCATTCACGCGCACCACAATCTGGCGGCCATTACTGACATTGGTGACGCGCACATAACTTGGAATGGGCAAAGTAGGGTGGGCGGCGGTCAATGCATTAGGATCGAACGTTTCGCCAGTGGCGGTTGTATTGCCGTTAGCTTCTTCGCCATACCAAGCGGCAAGACCCACCTGAGTGAAGTTTTGTGGATCTTTAATAATGCTGTAAGACTGGCCATTGGCTTTATAATCCTGATTAAAATTAGGATTAAAGGGTTCATAGCGCGGTTCAGCCCCGCCAATCTCTTCAACCGGGCCGTTGTACGTCTGTTGCACCTGTTGCTGGGGTGCCGGAGGCTGACTGGTACATGCTGATAACAGCACGCCTGCGATGCCTATCCAAAGCCATTCCTTACGCATTGCTCACCTCTATAAATTCTTCGATAACATTTTGCGATGAGTATGTATCGACATCACGATACCAAACCCGGCCATCAGAACTATCAGTGCCGAGCCTCCATAACTGACCAAAGGCAAAGGTACGCCAACCACAGGTAAAATTCCACTGACCATACCTATGTTAACAAACACATATACAAATAGTATCAGCATTAATCCTCCGACCATCACTCGGCCGAAGGTGGTTTGTGCGTGGGCGGCAATCACCAAACCACGCATAATAAGACAGAGATAAAGCGCTAATAGTACCAGCACGCCAATTAAACCTAGCTCCTCTGCCAGTACGGCAAAGATAAAATCAGTATGGCGTTCCGGTAAAAACTCCAGTTGTGACTGAGTCCCGTGTAGCCAGCCTTTCCCTGATAAGCCACCTGAGCCGATGGCGATTTTTGATTGGATAATATGATAACCGGCGCCGAGCGGATCACTTTCCGGGTCCAGCAGCATCATCACGCGGTCGCGCTGATAGCCGTGCATCAGGAAGAACCACAATATCGGGATAAATGCAGCGACCAATACGGCGGCAATAGCGATTAAACGCCAACTCATACCGGAGAGAAACAGTACGAACAGGCCAGAGGCCGCAATCAGGATAGAGGTACCCAAATCGGGCTGAGCGGCAACTAATAAGGTGGGCATAAAGATTAAAATTAGCGCAATACCGGTGTTTTTCAATGAGGGCGGACAGACGTCACGGTTCATAAAGCGAGCCACCATCAGCGGAACCGCAATTTTAGCAATTTCAGAAGGTTGGAAGCGGATAAAACCCAAGTCCAGCCAGCGCTGTGCACCTTTACTTATTTGGCCAAAGGCATCAACCAATACCAACAAAATTACGCACACGAAATAGAGGTAGGGTGCCCAGTTTTCATAGACGCGCGGCGGTATCTGCGCCATAACCAGCATGACAATCAGGCCCATTGCGATTTGGCCAACTTTGCGTTCCATCATGCCGATATCTTGCCCGCTGGCGCTCCACATCACAAAGGCGCTATAAGCCAACAGCGCCAGGATGCAAATCAAAAACGGCAGATCGATGTGCATTTTGTACCACAAAGAGCCTTTTTGTTGATTATCAGTCATGAGTTACCTTAGTCCACTTCAATTAATCTGCTTCAACACCTGGAGGCAGAGGGGCCGCATCCGGTAATTCAGTATTGTTATCACCCAACAAAATGTGGTCGAGAATTTGGCGAGTAATGGTCCCCACCGCAGGCCCGGCACCCCCATTTTCTAAAATCATGGCGACAGATACCGTTGGATTTTCGTAGGGCGCAAACGCAACCATCAATTTATGGTCGCGTAAGTGTTCTGCCACTTTATGGGCATTATAGGTTTCATAGCTATACACCTGGGCGGTACCGGATTTTGCCGCTGCTTTATAAGGTGTACCTTCAAAAAACTTACGCCCCGTTCCGTTCGGACGGTTGGCTACACCATACATGCCATCTTTAGCAATTTCCCAATAACCGGAGTGTATATCACCAATTTGCGTGCGATCTTCTTGTTGATAGGGGACTAACTCTCCATTAATCCGGGTGCTTTGTAGCAGATGTGGCGTTTTAACCGCCCCATCATTAATCAGCGTCATTAACGCTTTTGCCATCTGGATTGGGGTGGCGGTCCAATACCCTTGGCCGATACCCACCGGAATGGTATCCCCTTGGTACCACGGTTTTTTGTGGCGTTTTTGTTTCCACTCACGGGTCGGCATCAGGCCCGCGCGCTCTTCGGATAGATCGATACCGGTATATTCACCGTAGCCGAATTTACTCATCCATGAGGACAAACGGTCAATCCCCATGTCATAGGAAACCTGATAGAAGAAGGTATCCGCCGACTCTTCCAGCGCCTTGGTGACATTCAACCGACCATGACCCCATTTTTTCCAGTCGCGAAAGCGTTTTTCTGAGCCAGGCAGTTGCCACCAGCCAGGGTCAAACAAGCTGGTATTTTTGGTGATAACACCGGCACTCAGGGCAGAAACGGCAATATAAGGTTTTACGGTAGACGCAGGGGGGTAGACACCCTGAGTGGCACGGTTAATCAGCGGGCGGTCAGGATCGTTCAACAACCCCTGATAATCTTTGCTGGAGATCCCATCGACAAATAGGTTCGGGTCATAACTTGGGTTCGATACCAAGGCTAAGATAGCGCCGGTACGTGGGTCCGTGACCACCACTGCGGCGCGGCTGCCACTCAGCAGTTTTTCAATATAGGTTTGCAGGTGTAAATCAAGCGTCAGGTAAATATCTTTACCGGCCTGCGGCGGCTGCTCATGTAGCTGGCGGATTACCCGGCCACGGTTATTGACTTCAACTTCTTCATAACCGGTTTTGCCGTGTAATACGGATTCATAATAGCGCTCAATACCCAGCTTGCCGATATCGTGGGTTGCGGCATAGTTAGCCAGAATGCCTTCTTTATCCAACCGTTCGACATCTTTATCGTTAATTTTCGATACATAACCGATAACGTGAGTCAGGGCTGAACCATAGGGATAGAAGCGGCGTTGATAGCCTTTGACTTCAATACCGGGGAAGCGGAATTGGTTAACGGCGAAACGGGCGACCTGCACCTCGGTAAGGGGGGTCTTAACGGCAATGGAGGTAAAGCGGCGTGAGCGCTTACGCTCTTTTTCAAAATTAGCGATATCCTCATCCGTCAGATCCACTATCGGGCGTAGTGCATTGAGTGTCGCGGGGAGGTCTTCGATTTTTTCCGGCATCAATTCTAATTGATAAATGGTCCGGTTCATCGCCAACGGGGTGCCGTTGCGATCAAATATCATACCGCGGCTAGGGGCGATAGGGACCAGCTTAATGCGGTTTTCATTGGAACGGGTGCGATAGTCTTCGAAACGCACTATCTGCAAATTGTACAAGTTTACGATCAATATTCCGCTTAGCAGCAGGATACCGAGGAAAGCCACAAGGGCGCGGCGGACAAACAAGGCTGATTCAGCTGAATAGTCGCGAAAAGGGTTAGGTTCTTTTTTCATCCCGCAGCTACTTCATCTTGTCCAAAACCAACACGTTACTCAAAGCCATCACTTTACTCAGGTTCATCGCCGCTTATTCCCGGTGATAAGGGTGATTGGTCGTAATACTCCAGGCGCGATAGAGGCTTTCAGCCACTAAAACACGCACTAAAGGATGGGGTAGCGTAAGCACAGAGAGCGACCAGCTCTGCTCTGCGGCAGCTTTACAGGCTGGGGCTAATCCCTCCGGCCCGCCAATCAGCAGACTGACATCACGGCCGTCCTGCTTCCAGCGTTCTAATTGCTGAGCCAATTGTGGGGTTTCCCAGGGAGTGCCTGGGATATCCAGCGTGACAATGCGGTTATTCTTGCCAACCGCCGCCAGCATCAGTTCGCCTTCTTTTTCCAAAATGCGTTTAATATCCGCATTTTTGCCCCGCTTACCGGCCGGTATTTCTACCAGCTCGAAGGGCATATCTTTGGGAAAGCGGCGCAGGTAATCCATGAAACCTGTCTGCACCCAGTCTGGCATTTTGGTGCCGACAGCCACCAGTTGCAGTTTCACCGCTTAGCTCCAGAGTTTTTCCAGTTCATACAGACGGCGGCTTTCTTCTTGCATGACATGCACAATGATTTCGCCTAAATCCACAACAACCCAGTCAGACACACCCTGGCCTTCTACGCCCAGCGGTATCATGCCTGCAACACGGGATTCCTGCACCAGATTGTCTGCCAGCGCCATAACATGGCGGGTAGAAGTCCCGGTACAGATGATCATGTAATCAGTGATGCTGGACTTACCCTGAACATCCAGAGTGATAATGTCCTGACCTTTCAAGTCATCGAGCTTGTCGATAACAAATTCTTGGAGCGCTTTACCTTGCAAAGGTTCCCCCTCGGGTGATTTCTGTCCATACCCTTCGTACTTGAAGTCGCCGGGGTGTTAGCTGCGCATACTCACTCGAATCACTCACCTGTAGTTGACCCTACATAAATAAGCTCATCGGAATTCGTTCGCTTGCTGCCTACCTGCAACGCCAAGTTCTTTGGGTATATAACGTTCTTCGGTCGTGTTTTGCGAGTGATCCGGCAAACAGTTATTGACATGAACGGTTATAATGTATCGGGTTTCCAGCGAATACCTGAAATTTAGCGGCGGAGTATAACATGGGTGAATGCGTCGCGATATAAACCCTCAGCCGCGAATCGCTTTCATACTTGAAGTCGCAGGGGTGTTCGCTACGTTCACTCACCCGAATCACTTACCTGAGTAAGCTCATCGGGATTTATTCTCTTGCTGCCTACCTGCAACTTCAATTCTTTTGGCGATATAAACCTTGTAACTCAATATATCGCTGGACAGCACGTGGCAGCAGGTCATCGCAGCTTTCACCATTATGACGCCGATGGCGAATATCGGTAGCTGAAATATTCAATAAAGGTGTATCAGCCAGATAGATTAACCCTTGTGGTTGCAGGTTTAATGCTTGCGGATCCAAGACCCGTCGCTCATCAAGCCATTGCTGTAACTCAGGTGTTTCCAGCGTTTGTGAGTAACCAGGGCGGGCGCAAACCAGCAAATGGCACACATCCAATATCGATTGCCAGCGATGCCATTTATGCAGCGACAATAATGAATCCTGCCCAATGATAAACGCTAAAGGCAGTTCAACACCACGTTCTTTACGCAGTGATTCCAGGGTATCAATGGTAAATGAGGGGGTATCGCGCAATAACTCCCGCGAGTCGACGCTGAACAGCGGGTTACCGGCTACCGCCAGTTCCACCATTTTCAGCCGTTGCTGTGCATTGGCCTCGGGTTGTGGGCGGTGAGGTGGGACATTATTGGGTAATAAAATAATATGTTGCAGACCCACTTGTTGAGCCAATGCTTCAACCGGCGTCAAGTGGCCGTAATGAATGGGGTCAAAGGTACCGCCGAACAGGGCATGTAGGGCGCGAGTCGGGGATTTATTGGGCATCAAAAAAGCTCTCAGGTAATATTTTGCCACACATCAGCATAGATAGCGTTTCTAATTCAGGCCAAATTGACTGACCATAATCCTGTTTCAAGCGAACTTCTATCTGTGCCAGCAAATGAACGGCTTGTTGCAATTGTGGCAGCGAAAGGCGTTGCAGAGCCTGTGTCATCATGGGCCGGCGATTTTGCCACACTTTTAATTGATCAAATAGCGTGCGCAGTGGCACCTGATCCATGCGGCGCTTTAACGTTAGCAGCAAGAGCAGTTCTCGCTGTAAGGTGCGCAGCAAAATAACCGGTTCACTCTCTTCCTGCTGCAATTGTTGCAGGATATGCCAGGCGCGTTTGCTTTTGCCTGCTATTAGAGCATCGAGCCAGTGGTAAGGGGTGAAATGCGCGGCATCGTTGACCGCTTGCTCAACTTTAGGCAGCGTCAGTTTACCGTCAGGGTAGAGCAACGATAACCGTTCCAAAGCTTGTGATAGCGCCAGCAGATTGCCTTCGTAGCAGTAACAAAGCAGTTGAATGGCGGGGTCATCGACCTCCAGATTCAGGCTTTTGGCCCGTGTACTGACCCAACGTGGCAGTTGTGCCTGCTCCGGCGTTTGGCAACTGACCAATACGCCATTGCTACCGAGTGCTTTAAACCAGGCACTGTTTTCTTGTGCTTTGGTTAGTTTATTTGCGCGCAAAATCAATAAAATATCTGGATGTAACAGGCCCGATAACTTGACCAATTGTTCGTTCATTGGTGCGGTTAAACCACTGTCAGGGAAGCTCAGCGTCAATGTCTGGCGGCTGGCAAATAGACTGAGTGCCTGACAAAGACTAAAGATATTGTCCCACTCGGTATGAGTATCCAGCGCAAAACTGAAATGTTCGGTGAAATCATGCTCTATTGCTACCCGACGAATGTGGTCCTGACTTTCTTGTAACAGCAATGGCTCATTGCCGCATAACAGATAGCAAGCGCGCAGCCCCTCATGGAGCTGCGCGACAAGTTGTTCAGGATAGACTCGGATCATTGGGCCGGGGTACTGACTGCGGGTTTGCCAATATTGATTTCTTTAGTTTCTGCCATCTTGGCGGCGCCTGTTGCTGTATTATTGCCAACCGGCTTGTCACCATTTTCTTGCGCATTTTTGACTTCTGCAGCATGTACGGTCAGAAGCTGACGCACTAACTGCTGAGCGGCTTGTTCACGCATTTCCTGACGGAGAACCTGAGCTTCAGCATCTTTGGCGAGCGCTGTTAACGGGTTATCGAAGAATGTGCGGAAGATATTAACCCGTAATGGGTAAATATCATGGCCCGGTATCAATACCTGCGCCTGCACATGCAACACTAACTGATACTCCGCCGTTACCCCGTTGCGGAAGATTGACACGGTATCCTGATTTTCTGATGAACCAAGGATCCGCAAGGCGGGTAAGTCTTTACGCATCGGGTCATCAACAATGGTGACATTGCTTAAACGCAACTGTTGACGTACAGCTCGGGTTAACGGGCCATAAGGGTCACTACTTTCCAGCAACAGTTTTTGCAGTTCAGGTGGCACCTGAGTGGTGCCTCGCAGATTAAAGCCACAGCCAGCGGTGACCAGCACCGCTAACCCCAGCAACAATGTCAGAATACGATGTCGCACAACTCCTCCTTGTCTTAACCTACAACCAGATTAAGCAGTTTGCCAGGGACGTAGATTACTTTACGCACAGTAACCCCATCCAGGTATTTAGCCACCAGGTGCTCTTGACCAGCGCGTTCGCGAACTTGCTGTTCAGTGGCATCGGCAGGCACAGTAATTCTGCCACGCACTTTACCATTAACCTGTACGACTACTAATTTAGAGTCTTCGACCATCGCCTGTTCATCAGCAATTGGCCATGGTGCGGTGTCGATATCACCTTCACCACCGAGAGCTTGCCACAAACTGAAGCAAACGTGCGGGGTGAATGGATAAAGCATACGTACCACTGCCAGTAATGCTTCTTGCAGCAGAGCACGATCTTGCTCAGTTTCCTGAGGTGCACGGCCCAGCTTGTTCATCAACTCCATCACCGCAGCGATGGCGGTGTTGAAGGTTTGACGGCGGCCCACGTCATCAGTGACTTTGGCAATCGTTTTGTGCAGATCACGACGCAGTGATTTTTGCTCTTCTGTCAGGCTGGCAATATCCAGCGGCGCAGTTGCACCTTTGGCAGTGCTTTCAAACACCAGACGCCAGACACGTTTTAAGAAGCGGTTAGCCCCTTCAACGCCAGACTCCTGCCATTCCAACGTCATTTCTGCCGGCGATGCAAACATCATAAACAGGCGCACAGTATCGGCACCGTATTTTTCTACCATAACTTGCGGGTCGATACCGTTGTTTTTCGATTTCGACATTTTGCTCATACCGGCATACACCAGTTCATGGCCTTGCGCGTCGGTCGCTTTAACAATCCGCCCTTTCTCATCACGCTCGACAATAGCATCAGCCGGTGAAACCCAGATACGTTCACCGCTGGTACCGGTGTAGTAGAAGGCGTCAGCCAATACCATGCCTTGGCACAACAGGCGTTTGGCTGGTTCGTCGGAGTTCACCAGACCGGCATCACGCAGTAGTTTGTGGAAGAAACGGAAGTACATCAGGTGCATGATGGCGTGTTCAATACCGCCTACATACTGATCAACGGGCAGCCAGTAGTTGGCGGCGGCAGGGTCCAGCATGCCTTCGTCAAATTGTGGGCAGGTGTAGCGTGCGTAATACCAAGATGATTCCATAAAGGTATCGAAAGTATCAGTTTCACGCAGGCCCGGCATCCCGTTAACGGTGGTTTTCGCCCACTCAGGATTAGCCTTGATCGGGCTGGTAATACCGTCCATTACAACATCTTCTGGCAGGATAACCGGCAGTTGGTCTTCTGGTGTTGGCACGACGGTGCCATCTTCCAATGTCACCATTGGGATAGGCGCACCCCAATAACGCTGACGTGATACACCCCAATCGCGCAGGCGATAATTCACTTTACGCTGGCCAACACCGAGAGCCACCAGTTTGTCAGCAATGGCATTAAAGCCCGCTTCATAATCCAGACCGTCGAACTCGCCGGAGTTGAACAGGGTGCCTTTTTCGGTCATGGCTTCCTGACTCAAATCAGGCTCGCTACCGTCAGCGGCTAAAATAACGGGCTTGATTGGCAGGTGGTATTTGGTGGCAAATTCCCAGTCACGGGCATCGTGGCCTGGAACCGCCATTACCGCGCCAGTACCGTAATCCATCAAGACAAAGTTAGCGGCCCAGATAGCCAGCTTCTCACCTGTCAGTGGATGGATGGCGTATAGGCCGGTCGCCATGCCTTTTTTCTCCATCGTTGCCATTTCAGCTTCGGCAACTTTGGTATTGCGACATTCAGCCACAAAATCAGCCAGCGCCGGGTTGGTGGCAGCCGCTTGCAGTGACAGTGGGTGACCGGCAGCAACCGCTACATAGGTCACACCCATAAAGGTGTCTGGGCGGGTGGTATAAACTGACAGTTTTTCTTCGCTATCTTGCACGTCGAAAACGATATCAACCCCTTCGGAGCGGCCAATCCAGTTGCGTTGCATGGTTTTCACCTGCTCCGGCCAGCTTTCCAGAGTGTCCAGATCATTAAGCAACTGATCAGCGTAATCGGTGATTTTAATAAACCACTGCGGGATCTCTTTGCGTTCAACCTTGGTATCACAACGCCAACAGCAGCCGTCGATCACCTGTTCGTTGGCTAACACGGTCATATCTTGTGGACACCAGTTAACCGCAGAGGTCTTTTTGTAGACCATGCCTTTTTCATACAACTTGGTGAAGAACCACTGTTCCCAACGGTAATAGTCAGGTTTACAGGTGGCAATCTCGCGATCCCAGTCGTAACCGAAGCCCAGTAGTTTCAACTGGTTCTTCATATATTCGATGTTGTCGTAAGTCCATGGGGCCGGTGCGGTGTTATTTTTAACTGCTGCACCTTCTGCCGGCAGGCCAAACGCATCCCAGCCAATCGGCTGTAGGACGTTCTTGCCCAGCATACGTTGGTAGCGTGAGATAACATCACCAATGGTGTAGTTACGAACGTGCCCCATATGTAGGCGTCCTGAAGGGTATGGCAGCATAGATAGGCAGTAATATTTTTCTTTGCTGGTATCTTCAGTGACTTTAAATGTTTGCTTCTCTTGCCAGTGAAGCTGTACTTGCGTTTCGATATCTTCTGGGCGGTATTGCTCTTGCATGGCGGCCAGTGGTCCTATAGTGAAAAACAGCTACGCCTGTAGCATCATCTGTTTCATATCATAAAGAGAGATCCGCATAGCATAGCTGATAAGCGGCAGGCGCAACAACACTCAGCATCCCGCAGAACGGTTTTTCTGCGCGGTGAATGGCAGAAATCATCAAAGTGAGGGAGTAACAACCTTATGATGACGTGACTTCAGTCATTTACGGCTAAAATAATAAACGTTAGCTTTAATATCAGAGTAAGTACCAGCAGACAACAGCAGCGGGGCAACCATAAGCAGGCGAGAGATTGGCTCTATCACTATTTTCTTTGTAACAACCTTTGCTGTACCACAATCGCGGATCGAGGAGACAGTATGAACAAGGTAGCTCAATATTATCGTGAGTTGGTGGCATCACTGACTGAACGCTTGAAAAATGGTGAACGTGATATCGATAAGCTGGTGGAAAGCGCCGAGCAGCGGTTAGACGCAGTAGAAGAGTTGAGCCGGAGTGAGGTTGAGCAAATCATTCAGGCGGTGCGCCGCGATCTGGAGGAGTTTGCCCGTAGTTATGAAGAGAGTAAGGACGAATTCACTGATAGTGTATTTATGCGGGTGATTAAAGAGAGCCTGTGGCAGGAGCTGGCGGATATCACTGACAAAACACAGCTAGAGTGGCGTGAAGTATTTAAAGATGTCAGCCACCATGGGGTGTATCACAGTGGTGAGGTGGTTGGATTAGGGAATCTGGTGTGTGAAAAGTGCCACCATCACCTGGCTTTCTATACCCCTGAAGTGTTGCCGCTCTGCCCTAAGTGTGGGCATGATCAATTTAACCGCCGGCCATTCCAGCCCTAACATTAATTTGGGCTAAAAGAGACACTCCGCAGTGGCGGAGTGTCATTCGATTATTCGCTGTAGCGGGCAACCCGTTCAACCAGCAAATCAATAAATCCTTTCCTGTCGATACCCATCAACACTTCTGCATTAGGCACATTATCTGTGAGCTGGTAATAATCGACCACCGTCATGCCTTGGGTGTATTCACCACGCGTTTCGATGCCGACCCAGCGTTCAATGCTAGTGAATAACTCGGGGGCTAATAACCAGGCAATGGTGCAAGGGTCATGTAGCGGGGCACCTTGAAAACCCCAGCGTTCCTGGCGGTGATACAGCATGAAGAAGTCCAGTAAGTCTGCTACCACGTCGGCGACCGGATTATTCAACTGACGAATGCGATCGATATCTTCATCCATCACTTGTGCCTGATGGGTCACATCCAACCCGGCCATAGTAATCGGAATACCTGATTTAAATACCCGATCAGCGGCCTCAGGGTCGACAAAAATATTAAATTCAGCAGCGGCGGTCCAGTTTCCTAGCATCACGGCCCCCCCCATGATGACGATACGCTCTATTTTGGCCGTCAGAGCGCCATGACCGGCCAGCAGCAAGGCAATGTTAGTCAATGGACCTGTCGCCACAAGGGTCACCGGATGAGGGCTGGCACGCAATATTCTCGCCATTAGCTCCACCGCATTGTCAGTTTGCGGGGCAAAATCTGGATCCGGTAATGAGGGGCCATCTAACCCGCTTTCACCGTGAACATTGTCGGCAATAATCAATTCGCGCAGTAATGGTTTGAGTGCGCCGCCTGCCACCGGAATATCCTGACGCTTGAGCAGTGTCAGAATGCGCAGGGCATTACGCAAAGTTTTGTCGGGAGTTTGGTTACCGGCACAAGTGGTAACCGCTGCTACGTTGAGTTCGGGGGAGGCCAACGCCAGAATCAATGCAATAGCATCGTCATGGCCGGGATCGCAATCAATGATAATAGAGCGGGGCATCACTTTTCCTCTTGTTAGTCACAGTGTTAACCAGAGGATGCGCACAAAAAAACGGATAAGCAATCACGCAGGGCGTAAAAAGAGAACAGGCGCAAATTCCTCCCCTACGGATGCAGGGGAGGCAATATGATTAATGCAGGATTTTTGCCAGGAAGTCTTTGGCGCGATCTGATTTAGGATTATTAAAGAAATCATCTTTGTTGCTGTCTTCGACGATTTTCCCTTCATCCATAAAAATAACGCGGTTAGCCACTTTGCGGGCGAAGCCCATTTCGTGGGTAACTACCATCATGGTCATCCCTTCCAATGCCAGTTTGACCATCACGTCCAACACTTCGTTGATCATTTCCGGGTCAAGTGCGGAGGTGGGTTCATCAAACAGCATGGCAATGGGGTCCATGCAGAGTGCACGGGCAATTGCCACGCGCTGCTGCTGGCCACCCGATAACTGAGAAGGAAATTTATCTGCATGGGTAGAAAGGCCCACGCGATCTAACAGTTTCAACCCCTTTTCACGCGCTTCTGCTTTATCACGTTTGAGTACTTTGATTTGCGCCAGCGTCAGATTTTCAATGATAGACAGGTGTGGGAACAGCTCGAAATGTTGGAACACCATGCCCACTTTGGAACGCAGTTGGGCCAGATTGGTACCTTTATCATTCACACCAATACCATTAACTGTAATGCTGCCTTTTTGAATAGGTTCCAGCCCATTAACAGTTTTGATTAAGGTTGATTTGCCTGAGCCTGAAGGACCACAGACCACCACAACCTCACCTTTTTTAACTTCGGTGGTGCAGTCAGCCAGCACCTGAAAGTGGCCGTACCACTTAGAAACATTTTTCAGGGAAATCATCAAACAGTCCTTTTCTTCAAATAGTTAACCAGCATCGACGCGGCAATACTGATAACGAAATAAACCAAACCGGCAAACAGCACCATTTCGACCTGAGTACCGTCCCGCTCGCCAATGGTGGTGGCGGTGCGGAAGAAATCGGCCAGGCTAAGGACATACACCAGTGAAGTATCCTGAAATAACACTATCCCCTGAGTTAACAGGAGCGGCACCATTGCGCGGAAAGCCTGGGGCAGGATAACCAGCCGCATTGACTGCCCATGGGTCATGCCCAATGCCAGCGCAGCAGAGGATTGCCCACGGGAAATACTCATGATCCCGGCGCGGATAATTTCCGAGTAATAGGCCGCTTCAAACAGCGAAAAGGCTACCATGGCTGAGATTAACCGAATATCAGTTTTTGGTGATAAGCCCAGCACATTTTGTAATAAGCTCGGGACAACCAAATAAAACCACAGCAGCACCATCACCAACGGAATAGAGCGGAACACGTTGACATAGGCAGTTGCAAACCAACTGATGGCTTTAATCGGCGACAAGCGCATGACCGCCAGAACTGTCCCCCAGATAATGCCAAATACGATAGCGGTAATGGTTATCTTGGCGGTGACCACTAACCCTTGCAGCAGATAGGGCATGCTGGGGGCGATAGAACTCCAATCAAATTCGTACATTATTTACTCCCCAGATTGCCGGGTAACTGCACTTTCTTCTCAACTAATCGCATCAACAGCATGATCACGGCGTTGATCAGTACATAACCAAGAGTGATGGCGGTGAAGGACTCATAGGCGTGAGCTGAATAATCCAGCAATTTACCTGCTTGAGCGGCCATATCGACCAATCCGATTGTTGAAGCAATGGCGGAGTTTTTTACCAGGTTGAGCATTTCTGAGGTCATCGGGGGAATGATCACCCGATAAGCATTGGGCAGTAACACATAGCGATAGGTTTGTGGCAGGGTCAACCCCATAGCCAAACCCGCTGCTTTCTGGCCTCGAGGCAGTGACTGAATCCCGGCACGGACTTGTTCACAAACACGTGCTGCGGTAAATAAGCCAAGGCAAAGCATCGATGAAAGAAAGAACTGTATATTCGGGTCAAGTTCACTTTTAAACCACATGCCAATATCAACTGGCAACAGTTCAGGTACCACCAGATACCAGGTAAAGAATTGCACAATCAAGGGTACGTTACGAAACAGCTCAACGTAGCAGGTCCCAATCCCTGACAGGACTCGATTGGGCACGGTTCTTAAAATACCAAACAGTGAACCGACAAAAAACGCGATCACCCAGGCGCACAGTGATAAAGCGACGGTGACTTGAAAGCCGGACCAGATCCAGCCGAGGTAGGTGGTATTGCCGAAGGGGGCAGGTTGCAAGAAGATGCCCCAGTTCCAGTCTATTGACATAACAAACTCCCTTAAAAGGATGGATAAGCCATCCTGATGACTGATGATTTAATGCGTGGCGACCTTGAGGACTCACAAAAAAATGCGGAGTGGGGAACGGCCACCCCGCATTCATTTCCTGTATCCCAATCGGCCCATCATCAATCGAATCGAGCAGGCAACCGCCCGCCCTGATTATTATTGTTAGTTCAATGCTTTATCGTTAGGTGCTTTGAACAGCGCCTTCATTTCATCAGACAGTGAGAAATTCAGGTTAAGATTTTTAGGTGGAATTGGGTTTTTGAACCAGCGATCGAATGATTTTTCAGCCACACCAGAAGTTTGTGCACTGGCAATGGTTTCATCCAATAAGGCTTTAAAGGCCGGATCATTTTTGCGCAACATACAGCCGTAAGCTTCCTGAGACTGCGGAGTACCGACGATATCCCATTGGTCTGGTTTCTTGGCTTTGGCTCGCTCACCGGCTAGCAGAGCATCATCCATCATAAAGGCCACTGCGCGGCCACTTTCCAAGGTGCGGAAAGAGTCACCGTGGTCTTTGGCGCTGATGATGCGCATATCCATTTTGTCTTTTTCATTTAGCTTATTCAGCAGGACTTCAGATGTAGTACCTGAAGTTACAACCACTGCTTTACCGGCCAAATCTTTGAAATCTTTAACTTCAGACCCTTTTTTGGTCAGTAAACGGGTACCGACGACAAAAATGGTATTACTGAACGCCGCTTGTTGCTGACGCTCCAGATTATTGGTGGTGGAACCACACTCAAAGTCAAAGGTGCCGTTTTGCAGTAGTGGAATACGGTTCTGCGAGGTGATTGGGATCAGTTTGACCTGTAAGTCTGGAGCATTAAGTTTTTTCTTAACTGCATCAATGATCAGATTAGAATAATCTTGTGCGTAACCAACAACTTTCTGCTGATTATCGTAATAAGAGAAGGGAACGGAAGATTCACGGTGACCCACTACGATAACGCCACTGTCTTTAATCTTTTTCAGAGTATCAGCCTGGGCTTCAGCTTTCGCTGCGGGTTGTGCTGCCGCTTCTTCTGCTTGGGCTACGCCACTTGCCATCCCAGCTAACAGTAGCGCTAACGCCAATTTACGCATATGCATGGTCCAACTCCTTTGCTGTTGTTTTATTACTTGATGTTGTGATGCTCAAAATACGTTGTTGCTAAATCTCGTCAGGCGAGAAATCGTTTTGTTTCGTTTCAGCGGTACAACCACCGATGTTTTGTTGGCCGGTACGTGGTTTTCGCTGTTACTTGTATCAGATTATCTTTAAAAAATAGCCAAATGTTATGCGAATGATGAATAAATGTTTGTTTTTTGGGACGCAAATCGCACCAAATAGAGGCAATAAAACAGCAATGCACTTCTATGGTGCGGGCTATGCCCTATAAACGAGCGTGTAAATAATCGTGATCCCGCATTTGAAACGCTGTGTTCCCTACTTGTTGCGGTAATCCCCGACCACGGCTAAAAGATTGGCGGGCATTGGCCGAGAGTTAACACATAATGGTTAGAAACAATGCAAGGTCTGTGCCAGTCGCGGCGAAGAGATGAGGATAATAGCTCTACAAATTGAGAGCTATAGAATACCCACGGGGAGTTGTGGGTATTAATCAGCCGCCAAACAGCGGCTTTACTGCCAGTTAGCCTAATTGCTGGTTGTTGATAGCCAAATGGGCCTTAAACACATCCAATGCTGTCGGAATGGTCTCTTTTGCGGCGTGTTTTTCTGGATTCCACAGCTTGGCAAAGGTAATCGCGCGGCCACAATGAATAAACACTTCATCAACCTCGATCACTAACACACTGCGGGCGGGGTGGCCATTTTGGCTAAAGCGCTCACACAGTTCAGGATCGACCGAAATCTTAGCTCGGCCATTCACCCGAAAACCTTCGTCCCAGTTGGGGATCAGGAACAAGATACCGATAGCGGGGTTATGCAGCAGGTTGCGGATACCATCCAGGCGGTTGTTCCCCGGGCGGTCTGGTAGCATCAGGGTTTTACTGTCCTGTACATGGATAAAACCCGGTTCCCCACCTTTGGGTGAGCAGTCGATCCCATTGGCGCCGAGGGTACCCAGTACGGCGAAGGGGGCTGCCGCGATGAGTTTTTTAGCGTAATCATCAATGTGATCTATTTGTTTCTTCAACACGGTTTCAAAGGGGGCGGCGTAGTGCTCGCTGAGTTGTGCTTCGCTGGTGAGGATAAATTCAGGCTTCAGTGACATAAGGCTCTCAAGATTAACGGGCATGCAGATAACATGCCCACATATTATGTTATTTGTTATCAGAACGATTACGGATCGCGCGGTACAGCGTGAGGGCGCCAAGCACCAGCGTGATAATCCACATCGGCCATGAACCCAAACGGGCATAGGGGGTGACGCCCGTTGTTGGTGTAACTTTGGCCTCTAACACCTGTTGGGTAAATTGCGGGATCTGGGCGAGCACTTCACCGCTCGGGCCAACCACCGCAGTGATACCGTTATTGGTACTACGCAGCAGAGGGCGACCCAATTCAAGCGCGCGCATCCGTGCCATCTGGAAATGTTGCCATGGCCCAATTGAGTGGCCGAACCAGGCATCATTCGAGACGGTCAGCAGGAAATTAGTATCAGGATTGAAATTATCCCGTACCTGCTGGCCTAACACGATTTCATAACAAATAGCCGCAGTCAGGTTATATCCTGCCACCTTGAGCGATGGTTGCACATAACTGCCACGGCTGAACGTTGACATCGGTAGGTCAAACAGCGGTGCCAGCGGACGCAGTAAGGATTCTAGCGGCACAAATTCACCAAATGGGACCAGATGGTGTTTGCTGTAACGGTTTCGGCTCGGATATTGATACGGTTCTTTATCGCCTAAGACGATGACGCTATTAAAGAAATGATACCCTTGACCTTCAGGCCGGCGCTGGGCATCGACAATCCCCGTGATCAAGCTGCTATGATTGGCTCGCATCAGATCATCAACCATTGTCAGGAAGCCGGTTTGATCGGTTTCAATATCAGGAATGGCAGATTCCGGCCAGATGATGATCGGCGCTTTGCCCATAAATGGGCGAGTTTCATCCAGATAGACTTGCAGGGTCGAAAGCAGGACTTTAGGGTCCCACTTCATGGACTGAGCAATGTTACCTTGCACCATGGCGATATTGACAGCGCGTTCCGGCTCTGGCGTGAACCAATGCACTTGGCGCAGTGGCCATGGTAACAATAACAGTGCCATCGCCACTATTGCCGCAGTCACCCGGCGCTGATAGCAGGCGTAGACCAGTAATCCACTGATTGCCATCAGTACAAAGGTGATGCCATCAACCCCGAGTATTGGGGCAATCCCACGCAGCGGGCCATTAATCTGGCTGTAGCCAAATTGCAGCCACGGGAAGCCGGTCAACACCCAGCCGCGTAAGAATTCTGTCAGTTGCCATACAACCGGTGCGGCAATCGCTAGCCGCCACCATGTCGCTTTTGGGCAGAGACGCGCTAACACACCGGCAAATAGCAGGGTGTAGAGCGATAGGTAGGCCGCCAGTAGTACCACCAGGAAAATATTGATTGCCGTTGGCATTCCGCCGAACTCGGAAATACTGACATAGACCCAGTTAATACCGCTACCAAATAGCCCCATTCCCCAACAAAAGCCAATAAAGGCGGACTGTCGGGTATTACGGTTCAGGGTTAGACTGAGTAAGCCAAACAGTGAAACAATGGCTGCCGGCCAGTAATCAAACGGTGAATAGGCCAGCGTACCGCAGGCACCAAAAAATAGCGCCAGTAGGGCGCGAACCCACTGGCGTTGAAGATATGAAGCAATAGGCATCAAGGATTTATTCTTCCAGTTTGGGTTGCGGAGCATCATCCGGGATTTTTACATGAACCTGAATGATACGTCGGCTATCCGCCATGGCAACTTTAAATAAGTAACCTTCAATTTCAATGGTTTCACCCCGGGCAGGTAAATGGCCAAATGCCTGCATTACCAAGCCACCAATGGTGTCAACCTCATCGTCGCTGAAATGGGTATTGAACACTTCATTGAAATCTTCAATTTGCGTCAGCGCACGAATGGTATAGGTATGCTTGCTGAGTTGACGCACATCTCTGTCTTCTTCATCGTCATACTCATCTTCTATTTCGCCAACGATCAGCTCAAGAATATCTTCAATGGTCACCAGCCCTGAAACGCCACCAAACTCATCAATGACAATGGCCATGTGGTAGCGCTGGGAACGGAACTCCTTCAGCATCCGATCGACACGCTTACTTTCTGGCACTACAACCGCCGTCCGTAACACTTTATCAATACTAAATGGCTCGGAGTCGGTGCGCATAAACGGCAACAAATCCTTGGCCATCAGGATACCTTCGATGTGATCTTTATCTTCGCTAATCACCGGAAAGCGGGAGTGAGCAGATTCAATAATCACATCCAAACACTCATCCAGCGTTTGGTTACGCTTTAATGTGACCATTTGAGAACGGGGGATCATGATGTCCCGCACGCGCTGCTCGGCAATATCCATCACGCCTTCCAGCATGTCACGGGTATCGGGATCGATCAGATCGTTTTGTTCAGAATCACGGATAAGCTCTACCAAATCACCACGGTTTTTAGGTTCACCGTGAAATAACTGGTTAAGGATAAGAGTAAAGAACCCTTTCTTGGGACTGGGGCTATCGTTGTTTTGTGAGTGGTCGTCGCTCATGGCGTTTTAGTTAAGTTTACTCATGTTATACCCTTGTATCTGATGCCGTAGGGGCTAGCGAGGTTTGCTTGCCGCCTACCTGCAATTCCAATAACGTTGGGTAAAGATTATATTTTATCGGCAGCAGTAGACTCACACCGCCGACAGTTTTCCCCGACTAACAGGGCATTATAACACCCGATATGATGGGTTTATTCGGGGTCTTTCTCCGAAATATACGGATCTGGATAACCCAGACTTTGCATAATTTCAGTTTCGATTGACTCCATTTCTTCTGCTTCATCGTCCACGATGTGGTCATACCCTAGCAGATGGAGACTGCCGTGAACAACCATATGCGCCCAATGAGCTAATAGTGCTTTTTCTTGCTCGATAGCTTCTTGTTCAACCACCTGACGGCAAATGATTAAATCACCCAATAGTGGCAGTTCAATTTCAGGTGGGGCCTCAAAAGGAAAAGACAAGACATTGGTCGGTTTATCTTTACCGCGATAGGTTAGATTCAGCTCATGGCTTTCAGCTTCATCAACCAACCGAATGGTCACTTCTGCCACGTCTTGAAACTGCGGTAATACCGCCTCCAGCCAACGCTGAAAGTCAGCTTCGGCAGGTAAACCCTGGCTATCGGCGCAGGCAATTTGTAAATCGAGTATAACTTGGCTCACGGAGCCTCCTGCTCAGACGGGGTATGGTTTTCCCGCTTACGTTGTTCGGCAATAGTCTCTTTGCGTTTTTGTTCCGCCGCTTCCCAGGCCTCATAGGCAATAACCACACGGGCCACCACGGGGTGACGCACTACATCTTCGCTATGGAAGAAGTTAAAGCTCAGCTCTTCTACCTCAGACAGCACTTCAATGGCATGACTTAAGCCAGATTTTTGGTGGCGCGGTAAGTCGGTTTGCGTCACATCACCGGTAATAACTGCCTTGGAGTTAAAGCCCATACGGGTGAGAAACATCTTCATCTGTTCGATGGTGGTGTTCTGGCTCTCATCCAGAATGATAAAGGCATCATTGAGTGTCCGGCCCCGCATATATGCCAGCGGTGCCACTTCAATCACGTTACGTTCGATCAATTTTTCAACGCGCTCAAAGCCAAGCATTTCAAACAGTGCATCATAAAGTGGGCGCAGGTATGGATCGACTTTCTGACTCAGGTCCCCGGGCAGGAAACCCAATTTTTCGCCCGCTTCAACGGCCGGGCGGGTCAGTAAGATACGGCGCACATTCTGGCGTTCCAGAGCATCAACTGCCGCGGCTACCGCCAGATAGGTTTTACCGGTCCCGGCAGGACCAATCCCAAAGGTAATATCGTGATCAAGAATATTGGCGATGTATTGCGCCTGATTGGGGGTACGCGGTTTAACCATGCCGCGCTTGGTACGGATATTCACGGCTTTTCCGTAATCGGGCACGCTCTGTGCCGTTTGCTCCAATACATGACTCTCTTTCACCGCAAGGTGGATATCTTCCGGGGATATCTCTGGGGTAACACCCCGAATGGGGGCGGTGTCAACATACAGATGGCGCAGGATATCTGCCGCTGCAACAACGCAGATATTCTTACCGACTAACTTGAAACGGTTGTCTCGGCGATTAATTTCAATACCTAACCGGCGCTCCAACTGCTTGATGTTGTCATCAAAAGGGCCGCACAGACTCAACAAACGCTGATTGTCGGTGGGCTCTAGCAAGATTTCTTGTGTCACTACGTGCAAACTATTTCTCTGAGTCACTGTGTTCCTCTGGATATATCATTCACGGATATTATTTGTCTGATACCCGATTATACCTTTCGTACTGGAAATGGCCTTGGGCATATAACGTCAATCATACATGTCATTTAAGAATTATTCATGGTGCATGGTGCTGACGCAAGTTTACTTATCAATCCGTGCTTTCACGCTCTATTCAAGTAGCGACCCTCTGGAGGTGCAACTTAAAAAGTACGAATCTGCGCAGCAGCCCACTAAAATAAAACAGGCACTGACAATGCAGCGCCTGCTAATGCGAGTCAACTCGAACAACTATGGTCAGGGTTGATACAGCCCCACGCCAATCTCATTTTCTTTTCGGGTCCGCGCAATGACCGATTGTGGCGATTCATGAACCCGTAGCGCCATCTGGTCTTCGGTTCGCTGCAAAATACCGCGCAGTGAACTGGCATAAACGTCTACAATTTCGACATCAACGAATTTGCCAATCATCTCTGGTGTACCTTCAAAATTCACCACCCGGTTATTTTCGGTACGCCCAGCCAGCTCCATCGCACTTTTACGGGAGGGGCCTTCTACCAGAATACGTTGCACACTGCCAACCATCTCGCGGCTGATTTCCATGGCCTGCTGAGTGATACGCTGTTGCAAAATATGCAGTCGCTGTTTTTTCTCCTCTTCACTGACATCGTCTGGTAGCTCTGCCGCGGGTGTGCCAGGGCGTGGAGAGTAAATAAAGCTGTAACTGGTATCGAAATGAATCTCCGCGACCAGCTTGATGGTTTGTGCAAAATCCTGCTGAGTTTCACCAGGGAAACCGATAATAAAATCGGAACTTATCTGGATATCTGGCCGCGCCTGCCGCAGTTTGCGGATGATAGCTTTGTACTCCAGTGCGGTGTGGGCGCGTTTCATCATGGTTAAAATTCGGTCGGAACCACTTTGCACTGGCAGATGCAGAAAACTCACCAGTTCTGGCGTATCGCGATAAACATCGATGATATCGTCGGTAAACTCGATCGGATGGCTGGTGGTAAAGCGAATGCGATCGATACCGTCAATGGCGGCAACCAGTCGCAATAACTCGGCAAAACTACAGATATCGCCGTCATAGGTGGCACCGCGATAGGCATTGACATTCTGGCCGAGCAGATTCACTTCCCGCACCCCTTGGGACGCTAACTGTGCAATTTCAAACAGAATATCGTCACTTGGGCGGCTGATCTCTTCGCCACGAGTGTAAGGCACCACGCAGAAGGTACAATATTTATTGCATCCTTCCATGATAGACACGAACGCGGTCGGGCCTTCAGCACGCGGCTCTGGCAGCCGATCAAACTTTTCAATCTCAGGGAAGCTGATATCTACCACCGAACTGTGCGTGCCTTGGACGTGGTTAATCATTTCTGGCAGGCGATGCAGGGTTTGCGGCCCGAAAATGACATCAACACAGGGCGCGCGTTGGCGCAGATGTTCGCCTTCCTGTGATGCTACACATCCACCGACACCAATAATCAGATTGGGATTCTTTTCTTTCAGGAGCTTCCAATGGCCCAGCAGGCTGAACACTTTTTCTTGTGCTTTTTCGCGAATTGAACAGGTATTCAGTAGCAGTAAATCGGCTTCTTCCGGGATCTCTGTCAACTGGTAGCCATGGGTGCTGGCCAGCAAATCTGCCATTTTAGATGAATCATATTCATTCATCTGGCAGCCCCAGGTTTTAATATGCAGTTTTTTCGTCATGGCTTATCTACCATCAAAAATTCATCATAAATGTCACATCGCGCGGTGCGGTGATCCATGTGTTCGCCAGGCGCAAAGGCTCACTAGTTGCGGGGTATTGTAGTCATTTGCAGTTGCGATGACCACCGCAGTTCGGCTTAGTTATTCTGTGGGGTGATGAAAAATCCGGTACACTGAGGGCAGATAAAGTATGGATGTTATTTTAACTTTTAAAGAATGGCCAAAATGAATAAATCGCAACCAAATTATGATGTTGTGGTGGTGGGGGGCGGTATGGTCGGTGCTGCTGCCGCGCTTGGGCTGGCACAAACAGGCTTGTCAGTCGCGTTACTCGAGCATGAAGCACCCACCCCGTTTGATGCCAGCAGTGCCCCCGATTTACGGGTTTCCGCTATCGGCTGCACTTCGGTATCGTTGCTGAAACAGCTCGGTGTCTGGCCGCAGGTACAGCAGATGCGTTATGCACCTTATCGTCGGTTGGAGACCTGGGAGCAGCCCGGTTCACAGGTGGTGTTTGATGCCGCCTCGCTCTCTTTGCCTGAGCTGGGGTTTATGGTTGAGAACCGGATTTTGCAGTTGGCATTATGGCAACAGATAGCGGAGTGCCCCAATTTAACGTTGCTGTGCCCGTCACGGCTGCAAACTATGGTTAGAGTAGATGAGTGCTGGCAAATCACGTTAGACGCTCAGCAACAGATACAGGGCCGTTTAGTGATAGGTGCTGATGGTGCCAACTCTCTGGTACGACGGTTAGCCGGTATCGGCACCAATGGCTGGCAGTATCGCCAGTCTTGCATGTTAATTACGGTAGAGACGGATACAGCTCAGCAAGACACCACCTGGCAGCAGTTTTTCCCAACGGGGCCGCGTGCTTTCTTACCGCTATTTGGCCAGTGGGCATCATTGGTCTGGTACGACAGCCCGCAGCGTATTCGTCAGCTTCAGGCGCTGCCGATGGCACAGTTGAATCAGGAAATTGCCAAGGCTTTCCCATCACGTTTGGGGGCTGTCAAAGCGATTGCTGCTGGCTCTTTCCCGCTAGTGCGTCGCCATGCACAACGTTATGTACAGCCGGGATTGGTCTTACTCGGGGATGCAGCCCATACCATTAATCCACTGGCCGGGCAGGGGGTGAATCTGGGATATCGCGATGTCGATGCGCTGTTGGAGGTGCTAAATCAAGCGCGTGAACGGGCAGAACCGTGGCACAGCGAGCGGGTATTACTGCGTTATCAACGCCGCCGCCGCACTGATAATCTGATTATGCAAAGTGGTATGGATGTGTTTTACACCACATTCAGCAATGATCTGCCACCGGTGAAATTCGTACGGAATCTGGCGTTGATAGCCGCTCAGCGCGCGGGCAAATTGAAAGAACATGCGTTGAGATATGCATTGGGGCTGTAGGGGGGATCTGTTTTTTTTTGAGTTCAATAGTTAATATTTGGGACAGTTCGGAGCTGGTTTCGGTTGAAATTCGATCTGTTCTCTTTGCGGGCTTTGTCGCCTCAACCATCAATCGAAACCTAATCCAACCTGGACTTGAGACATCGGACTCAATAAGAGGGAATATAGTGAAATCCCAGAATGCAAAAAGCCCGCCGAAGCGAGCTTTTCTAAATTTGGCTGGGGTACGAGGATTCGAACCTCGGAATGCTGGAATCAGAATCCAGTGCCTTACCGCTTGGCGATACCCCAAAAGATGGTGGCTACGACGGGAATCGAACCTGTGACCCCAGCATTATGAGTGCTGTGCTCTAACCAGCTGAGCTACGTAGCCATCTTTAAATCTTTAATCTTGAGAAGTTGTATGGCTGGGATACCAGGATTCGAACCTGGGAATGCCAGGATCAAAACCTGGTGCCTTACCGCTTGGCGATATCCCAACTGAAATACAATTCTTTTTTATATGACAACTCTCTTGCCTTACAGCTATCCATCCAAAAAAAAGATGGCTGGGATACCAGGATTCGAACCTGGGAATGCCAGGATCAAAACCTGGTGCCTTACCGCTTGGCGATATCCCATCCGCTGTGACAAACCGATGAACGAATAATGGTGCGGGAGGCGAGACTTGAACTCGCACACCTTGCGGCGCTAGAACCTAAATCTAGTGCGTCTACCAATTTCGCCACTCCCGCAAAAAAGATGGTGGCTACGACGGGAATCGAACCTGTGACCCCAGCATTATGAGTGCTGTGCTCTAACCAGCTGAGCTACGTAGCCATCTTTTTCCGCATTACCTTCATCGGCGTTGCGGGGCGCATTATGCGTATATGGCCGAATTGCGTCAACTAATTTTTTCCCAAAAAAGCGCTGAAAGGGTTCGTTTGTGTGGCTTGTGAACAGTCTGGTGATTAAAGCAGCACTTATGGTGATTAATTGTTGAATTTGCCAGCAAAAAACAAGGCTACCCTAGGGCAGCCTTGAGATTGGACAGTCAATATAGGCAGACCATCACATTCAATTATTTATAAGCGTCCTGATGCACGCCAACCGCACGGCCGGAAGGGTCATCCATACTTTTGAATGATTCATCCCACTCGATGGCTTTTGCTGATGAACAGGCGACTGATGGGCCACCAGGGACACATTCAGCGGCACTTGGCAGCGGGAACAGCTCTTCAAAAATTTCGCGATACAAGTAACCTTCTTTTGACGATGGCGTGTTGTATGGGAAACGGAAGTGGGCAGTTTCCATCTGTTGATCAGTGACTTGCTCTGCGGCTTTCTCTTTTAGTGTGTCAATCCAGCTATAGCCGACACCATCAGAGAATTGTTCTTTCTGACGCCATGCAACGCTGTGTGGTAGGTAAGATTCAAAACATTCACGCAGGACATGTTTTTCCATTTTGCCATTACCACACATTTTGTCCTGCGGATTGATACGCATCGCAACATCGAGGAAGTTCTTATCCAGGAAGGGGACGCGGGCCTCAACACCCCAGGCAGACATCGCTTTGTTGGCACGCGCACAGTCATACATGTGCAGGGCCAGCAATTTACGCACAGTCTCTTCATGCAATTCTTTCGCATTTGGTGCTTTGTGGAAGTAGAGGTAGCCGCCGAACACTTCGTCAGACCCTTCGCCAGATAGCACCATCTTGATCCCCATCGCTTTGATTTTACGCGACATCAGATACATTGGTGTTGAGGCGCGGATGGTGGTGACATCATAGGTTTCAATGTGATAAATCACATCACGGATAGCATCCAAACCTTCTTGCACGGTGAAATGAATTTCATGGTGCACGGTACCTAAATGGTTGGCGACTTCTTTCGCAGCACGTAAATCCGGTGAGCCAATCAGACCTACTGCAAAGGAGTGCAGTTGTGGCCACCAGGCTTCACTGCGCTCATCGTCTTCGACACGACGGGCGGCAAATTTTTTGGTGATAGCAGAGATAACGGAAGAGTCCAGACCGCCGGACAGCAATACACCGTAAGGCACGTCAGACATCAAGTGGCTTTTTACCGCTTCTTCTAACGCGTTAGCCAACTGAACTTTGTCAGTTACATTGTCTTTGACGTTGTCGAAATCAAACCAATCGCGATGATAGTATTCGCGAATCTCACCCTCTTTACTCCACAGATAGCTGCCCGCTGGGAACTCTTTAATGGTGCGGCACACCGGTACTAATGCTTTCATCTCTGAAGCAACAAACATGTTGCCGTTTTCATCATGGCCCATATACAGCGGGATAATCCCCAAATGGTCACGGCCAATCAGATAGGCATCTTTTTCTGTATCGTACAGGACGAAAGCGAACATACCTTGCAGGTCATCAAGGAATTCTGGGCCTTTTTCCTGATACAACGCCAGAATCACTTCACAATCTGAGCCGGTTTGAAACGCGTAACGGTCACCATATTGCTGACGTAATGCCTGATGATTATAGATTTCACCGTTAACGGCCAGAATATGCGTGTGGGCCGCATTAAACAGGGGCTGGGCTCCGGTATTGACGTCAACGATAGACAAACGTTCATGGGCGAGAATGGCTTTATCATTTGCCCACACACCAGACCAATCCGGGCCACGATGGCGCATTAAACGTGACATTTCCAGCGCTTTTTTACGTAACTCAATGGGGTCGGTTTTAAGGTCGAGGACCCCGAAAATAGAACACATAATAATCTCCCTAACTTCTCTGCTTTGGCGGTGATGATGTTGAATTTGAGTCGTTCATCGCTGGATCTGTTTTTTCACACTTGCTTATGAGTGATGCAAGTTATGCCCCATGACGATGCAGTCATCCAAATTATTTCTAAACTAGATGTGAGAAATACATGCAATTTATACGCCAATTCACAGCGCTATTATTTTGGTGCAATGGTTGGTACGGCAATGGGTACCTATACCCAAAGCACTTGACGTTGCAGGCAGGCAGCCAGCGAGTCAGTCCCGATGAGCTTAACTCAGCCAAGTGATTCGGGTGAGTGAACCCAGCTAACACCCCAGCAGCTTCAAGGACGAAGGCTATAAAAGAAAATGCGCCAAAATAGGGCGTAATGGCAAGAAACTTTGGTGCACTGCACTAAAAAAAGGCATAGCGCTAAAGGAGGAGGGGGCAAAAAAGAGAGTGGCGGCCATGACATGACCGCCAATAGAGATTAGATAATATTGATATCAACCACGGAAGAGAAAACGTAGTTCGGGCGAAATGGCATGGCTTCAATATCTGTTAGCGTTGAAACACCGGACAGGACCAAAATCGTTTTCAACCCAGCCTGGAAACCGGCCAGAATATCGGTACGTAGGTTATCACCGACAATCACCGTGCTTTCTGAATGGGCATGCATTTTATTCAGCGCCGCGCGAATGATCCACGGGCTGGGCTTGCCCACATAAAACGGCTTGCGACCGGAGATTTTCTCAATAGGTGCGCACAATGCGCCACACGCCGGAGCAAACCCGTGCCCGTGGCTATCGGGGTTGGTGGCAATAAAACGCGCACCATTGGCGACAAAATAGGCGGCTTTATGCATCATGTCCCAGTTGTAGGACCGGGTTTCACCGACAATCACAAAGTCAGGATTGATATCGGTGATAGTAAAGCCAGCTTTATAGAGTTCGTGTACTAATGCACCTTCACCCACAACATAGGCTTTTTTACCTTCCTGATTGCGCAGGAAGTCGGCAGTGGCCATCGCCGAGGTATAAAAGGCGCTTTCTGGTACGTCCAACCCAGCAGAACTGAAGCGGTTAGCCAGATCCTGCGCGGTTTGTGACGGATAGTTGGTCAGAATAACCAGCGGCATTCCGGCATTTTGGATCCGGGCCAGAAAGTCGTTAGCGCCCGGTATCGCTTTATTATCATGTAACAACACACCATCGATATCGCAAATAACGCTTTTAATTGTCATGGTTAAACCCAAATTAATTGGAGTTACAGTTAGGCAGCAAATGAGTGCATCCCGATGCGCTGACGCTGGTCAGTATTCGGGTCAGTGAGAGCAGCAGCCTCAAGTCAGAAGGGTATTATATTACTCATTTTTGCACGGCAATGGTCCACTATAACATGACCGATAAGGCGTTTACCCCTGCCGTTGCCTTATTTGCATCTACGCGTTAGCTTTCCAGCAGGCGTTGCAATAATACACCGTTCAACATGGCGCGCTTAGCCAGAGCAAAAGCACCAATTGCAGACTGATGATCAAGCTGCGACGTCACGATAGGCAGATTCAGGCGGAAGTTTTTCAATACTTGTGTATTGATGCAACTCTGAATGGCTGGCAGTAGGATTTTATCGGCTTCAATGATTTCACCCGCAATAACGACTTTTTGCGGATTAAATAAGTTGATGGCGATAGAAATGGCTTTGCCCAGATAGCGGCCCACGTGTTCAATCACTTCGCTTGCCAGCAAGTCACCCCGGTTAGCCGCTTTGCAGATAGCGCCGATATGACAATCATCCAACGTTAATTTGCTTGGGTAGCCCTGAGCGAGCAGGTGGCGCACTCGATTTTCAATGGCGGCATTGGAGGCAACCGTTTCCAGGCAGCCAAAATTGCCGCAATAACAGCGTTCACCCAATGGGTCAATCTGGATATGGCCGATTTCACCCACGTTACCGTTACTGCCCAAGAATATCTGGCTGTTAACGATAATACCCGCACCGGTACCACGGTGCAGACGAACCAATATGGAGTCTTCACAGTCACGAGTTGCACCAAAGTAGTGCTCCGCCAGCGCCAAACTGCGAATATCGTGGCCAACAAAACTGGTGACATTAAAACGATTTTGCAGATTTTCGACTAATGGCCAGTTGCTGACACTGATATGGGGCATATAGCGCACGATACCTTTGTGCGGTTCAACCAGACCTGGGAGGATAACCGCAATGGCAATCAGCTCACGCAATTTGCGCTGATAGGCTTCAATAAACTGGCTGATAATAGTAAACAGCGCGTGTTCCAGCGTTTCTTGCGTGCGTTCAGGTAGCGAATAATGTTCTTCACCCAGTGATTTACCGCTCATATCAAACAGGGTAATAGTTGCATCATGGCGGCCCAGACGCACCGCAATGGTATGGAACTGGCGGTTTTCTGTCACTATAGATATAGCACGGCGACCGCCGGTAGAGGCTTGCTGATCAACTTCCTTGATAAGCCCCCGTTCCAGCAGCTGACGCGTAATTTTGGTGACACTGGCGGGGGCGAGTTGGCTGAGATCGGCAATCTGAATGCGCGAGATAGGGCCTTGCTGATCAATAAGCCGGTAAACAACGGCACCATTGAGTTGTTTCACAAGATCCACATTACCAATTTGTGACTGTCCGCCGGTGCTCATCAATAAAATTACTCGCTTATTTTAAAACCTCGTTACCGTTAACGATGGTTTTAGTGATTTTATAATCGCGGGTAAAGGCAGTCAGGTTGGCCACTTTGCCGACTTCAATACTCCCTAACTGCTTATCCACGCCGATAGCGCGGGCCGCATACAGTGTCGCCATACGCAATGTTTCGTCCAGTGCGATGCCAACGTGTTCCACACTATTTTGTACCGCTTCGATCATCGTCAGTGCTGAACCGCTTAATGTGCCATTCTCATCCACACATAAACCATCGCGATAGTATATTGTTTTGCCAGCAAAAATAAATTGATCAATTTCAGCACCGGCCGGAGCGGTAGCATCAGTTACCAGTACCAGCTTGTCACCTTTCAGGCGTTTTGCGTTGCGGATATTGGCCCAGTCGACATGCAGGCCATCTGCTATCACCCCGGTGTAGATTTCCGGCGTATCAAAAATCGCTCCGATCAGGCCGGGTTCACGCCCGGTGATGTATGGCATGGCATTATACAGATGTGTCGCAAAGCGGATACCGGCCGCAAAGCCTTGGCGGGCTTGCTGATAAGTGGCATTCGAGTGACCGGCTGAAACCAGAATACCGGCTTCAGTCAACTGGCGAATGTATTTGTCATCAACCATCTCTGGTGCCAGAGTGAATTGGGTAATCACATCCGCATTTGCACACAGATAATCAATCATCTCTGCGGTTGGTTTGCGAATAAACGCTGGGTTATGTGTGCCTTTCTTGAGCGGGCTAAGATATGGCCCCTCCAGATGCAGACCCAACGCTTTATGTTGGTTTTTTTGCAGGTATGAACGCATGACATTAATGCCGTGCTTCATAAACTCATCACTACATGTGATGAGTGTTGGCAGGAAGCTGGTGCAACCAGACTTTTCATTCGCGCGCTGCATGATATCCAACGTCTCTTCGGAGATAGCTTCGAGAGAATCATTGAATTGCACGCCGCCGCAGCCATTTAACTGCACATCAATAAAACCGGGGGCCAGAATGGCGCCACCCAAATCGCGCACCTCAATATCAGCCGGAAGTTCATCGGCAGGACAGATACGTTCGATCAATCCATCAGCCACGACAACAGCATGATTATCCAGTACTTCGTGGCTGGTATAAATACGGCCGTGAGTTAAAGCGTACATCTTAGCCCCCTGATGACTGTTACAGACCTTTGATATTTTCAGCTTCCAATTCGTGGAAGTATTTTACAGTTTTAACCTTCAATTCCATAGTGGAAGGTTCATCACACACCATGATGGCTTTGGCATGCAGTTGCAGGCAACTGATGGTCCACATGTGGTTGATGCTACCTTCGACCGCAGCTTGCAAGGCTTGTGCTTTACCGTGGCCGGTGACCAGAATCATCACTTCTTCCGCATCCAGCAAGGTACCTACACCTACGGTAAGCGCATATTTCGGCACGAGGTTTGCATCACCACCAAAGAAGCGGGAGTTAGCGATGCGGGTTTCTTGCGTCAGCGTTTTGATACGGGTACGGGATGCTAAAGACGATGCCGGTTCATTAAATGCGATGTGACCGTCAACGCCCACGCCACCCATAAACAGGTTAATTTTACCGTAAGACTTAATTTTTTCTTCGTAACGACGACATTCTTCATCGATATCTGGCGCGTTGCCATTTAACAGGTTGATGTTCTCGGCTGGGATATCAACATGATCGAAGAAATTGGAGTGCATGAAGGTGTAGTAACTTTCGGGATGTTCTTGTGGCAGCCCAACATATTCATCCATGTTGAAAGTGACCACATTTTTGAAACTCACTTCACCGGCTTTGTGCATCGCAACCAAGTGCTTATACGCTTCCATCGGTGTGCCGCCAGTTGGCAGCCCCAGAACAAATGGGCGATCAGCGGTTGGTTTAAATGCGTTGATACGGCTAACGATATGACGTGCTGCCCATTTACCAACTTCTGTGGTGTTTTTCAGTGGGATAAGTCTCATCTTGCACCTCTTTGATTGCTAATAGTGGCTATACTCTACGCGGATTGAATCATTCAGCTAAGCGTAACTCAGATTTTGACTCATGCGCTGGTACAATACTTTGTTCATTTTTCGAATGATAAAATAAGTTTTGTGTTATGGCTAGTGCATTGGTGCTTTTTGACTGTTTTTTGGTGACGTTTATCACAAAATAGGGGGTTTTAATTTGCGTTACGAAATAATTTTTTTACACTCCGCAATGAGTAATACATGCCGTGAATAAATTAAAGATGTGCCATGCGTTTTTCTAAAAGGTAGTGAATCAAATAAATAAACTACTTAAAGGGTCCGATAGCGGACGAATAGGGGGAAAGGTGAATATTCTTAGTTACTTACAAAAAGTGGGCCGGGCCTTGATGGTCCCAGTGGCCACACTGCCAGCAGCCGCGATACTGATGGGCGTAGGCTATTGGATCGATCCGGTAAGCTGGGGGGGTGATAATGCACTGGCGGCATTATTTATCAAATCCGGTGCGGCGATTATCGACAACATGTCCGTGCTGTTCGCAATTGGTGTTGCTTACGGTATGTCAAAAGACAAAGACGGTGCGGCTGCACTGACCGGCTTTGTAGGTTTCCTGGTATTAACCACGCTGTGCTCGCCTGCTGCGGTGTCGATGATTCAAAAGATCCCGGTTGATCAGGTTCCGGCAGCTTTTGGTAAAATCAACAACCAGTTCGTGGGTATTCTGGTGGGTATTATCTCTGCTGAGTTGTACAACCGCTTTAGCAGCGTTGAATTGCCAAAAGCACTCTCCTTCTTCAGCGGCCGCCGTCTGGTTCCAATTCTGACGTCTTTCCTGATGATCGTGGTTGCCTTCATTCTGATGTACGTTTGGCCACTGATTTATAACGCACTGGTGACCTTCGGCGAATATATCAAAGATATGGGTTCAGTGGGGGCGGGTATCTATGCCTTCTTCAACCGCTTGCTTATCCCAGTCGGCCTGCACCATGCCCTGAACTCAGTGTTCTGGTTTGACGTTGCTGGTATTAACGATATTCCTAACTTCCTCGGTGGCCAACAATCTATCGATTCTGGTAAAGCTGTTGTGGGTATCACTGGCCGTTATCAGGCTGGCTTCTTCCCAATCATGATGTTTGGTTTACCTGGTGCGGCGTTGGCGATTTATCACTGCGCGCGTCCTGAAAATAGAGCGAAAGTGGCCGGTATCATGTTGGCGGGTGCATTTGCAGCCTTCTTCACCGGTATTACCGAACCACTTGAATTCTCCTTCATGTTTGTCGCACCCGTGCTGTACTTCTTGCACGCCGTGCTGACCGGTATTTCGGTGTTCATTGCTGCCAGCATGCATTGGATTGCCGGCTTTGGTTTCAGCGCCGGTTTAGTGGATATGGTGCTCTCTTCTCGCAACCCGTTAGCCACACAGTGGTACATGCTTATCCCACAAGGTTTGGTGTTCTTCGCCATTTACTACGTGGTGTTCCGTTTCACCATCCAGAAATTCAACTTGCTGACACCTGGGCGTGAATTGGCAGTTGAAGGCAGTGAAGAAGATGGTTATGACGTCAATGTTGATAACACCCCAGCAGTGAACGAAAGTGAAATCAACGGGCTGGCGCGTCGCTATATTGGCGCTATCGGTGGTTCAGATAACCTGACTGGCATTGATGCCTGCATCACTCGTCTGCGTCTGAACGTAAAAGATTCTGCCCAGGTTAATGACAGTGTTGCCAAACGCTTAGGTGCGTCAGGTGTCATTCGTCTGAATAAACAAAGTGTGCAAATCATTGTAGGTACCCGCGCAGAATTGATTGCTTCGGCAATGCGTACGGTGTTGGCAAGTGGTTCGGTTCCTGCCGCCAGCAGTTCTGTGGCACCAGCAGCAGCCAAGCCTCAGGCAGTTATTAACACCACTAAGACCGCTTCTCTGGTACTGGTTTCACCTATTACCGGTGATGTTGTCGCACTGGATCAAGTTCCTGATGAAGCTTTTGCCAGCAAAGCAGTCGGTGAGGGTGTTGCCATCCGTCCTACTGATAAAATGGTGGTTTCTCCGGCGAACGGGACTATCGTTAAAATCTTCAATACTGACCATGCATTCTGTCTGGAAACTGAAACCGGCGCTGAAATTGTGGTTCATATCGGGATTGATACGGTAAAACTGAACGGTCAGGGCTTTGCTCGTCTGGTCGATGAGGGAGCCACTGTCGTTGCTGGTCAACCGGTGTTGGAACTGGACTTGGCTTATCTGAACGCCAATGCGCGCTCAATGATTAGCCCGGTTGTGGTGAGCAATATTGATGATTATGCCGGTATCTCGGTATTGGCAGGCAGCTCTGTTGTTGCCGGTCAAAGCCCATTGTTTGAGATCCGTGGCAAATAATCAGCTTAAGGTTAATGGTGAAAAGGGACTGCTGTCCTGAATAACCAATTTAACTTTTAGCTGAACCAACGGGAAGAGAGCAATCTCTTCCCGTTTTTTTGTTTTATTTCCTGTAACAAACGGTTGTTTCCAAGTCGGGCTTGTTGGATTATACCTGTCATCTTTCAAGTTGCAGGTGTGTTGGCCGCTCTCATTCACCCGAATCACTTACTTGTGTAAGCTCATCGGGATGAATGAGCCTCATCCTTGAGGCTCACCCTGCGGGCTAGCATAGATGCTATTCAAATCGGTTCCCGACCGATTTGTCTCTCGTTTGCCGCCTTCCTGCATCCTTGAAATCTATTAGGTAAATATGCGGTTATATTTGTTGCGTTTGCATTGAGGAATAGAACAATGAGTGAGGCAGAAGCCCGCCCGAGTAATTTTATCCGTCAGATAATTGACGAAGATTTAGCCAGCGGTAAACATACGTCGGTTCATACCCGCTTTCCGCCAGAGCCAAATGGCTACCTGCATATTGGTCATGCCAAATCTATCTGCCTGAACTTTGGCATCGCACAAGATTATCAGGGTCAGTGTAATTTGCGTTTCGACGACACCAACCCGGTGAAAGAAGATGTTGAGTTCGTTGAGTCGATTAAACACGACGTAGAGTGGCTAGGCTTCACCTGGAGCGGTGATGTGCGTTACTCCTCAGACTATTTCGATCAACTGTATCAGTACGCTGTCGAGCTGATTAATAAGGGCCTGGCGTATGTCGATGAGTTAACCGCTGAGCAGATGCGCGAATATCGTGGCACACTGACTGCGCCGGGGAAAAATAGCCCGTACCGTGATCGCAGTGTGGAAGAGAATCTGGCGCTGTTTGAAAAGATGCGTGCTGGTGGTTTTGCTGAGGGTACTGCGTGTCTGCGTGCCAAAATCGATATGGCGTCACCGTTTATCGTGATGCGTGACCCGGTGCTGTATCGTATTAAGTTCGCCGAACACCATCAGTCTGGTAACAAGTGGTGCATCTACCCGATGTATGACTTTACCCATTGTATTTCTGATGCGATTGAAGGGATCACCCATTCACTCTGTACGCTGGAATTCCAGGATAACCGCCGCTTATATGATTGGGTGCTGGATAATATCTCTATCGAATGTCATCCGCGTCAGTATGAATTCTCTCGCCTGAATCTAGAATACGCCATTATGTCTAAGCGTAAGCTGAATCAATTGGTGACCGAGAAAGTCGTGGAAGGCTGGGATGATCCACGTATGCCAACGATTTCTGGTTTGCGTCGCCGTGGCTACACCGCGGCTTCCATCCGTGAGTTCTGCCGCCGTATTGGGGTGACCAAGCAGGATAACAACGTTGAAATGATGTCACTGGAGTCTTGTATCCGTGATGATCTCAACGAAAATGCCCCACGGGCTATGGCGGTTCTTGACCCAATCAAGGTCATTATTGAAAATCGTGTGGCCGGGGAAGAGTGGCTGACTATGCCAAATCACCCGAATAACCCGGAGATGGGCACGCGTCAGGTTCCTTTCGATAGCGAGCTTTATATCGATCGCGCCGATTTCCGTGAAGAAGCGAATAAACAGTACAAGCGTTTGGTACTAGGCAAAGAAGTGCGCTTACGTAATGCCTATGTTATCAAAGCTGAACGTGTCGAAAAGGACGCAGAAGGCAATGTGACTACGCTTTATTGCAGTTATGACGCCGAAACCTTAAACAAAGATCCAGCCGATGGGCGCAAAGTTAAAGGCGTTATTCATTGGGTTTCTGTTAAGCATGCATTGCCGGCAGAAATTCGCCTGTATGACCGTCTGTTTAGCGTACCAAACCCTGCGGCGGCGGAAGACTTCTTGTCTACCATCAATCCTGAGTCGTTGATTATCCGTCAGGGTTTTGTTGAACCAGGTTTGGTTGATGCAGTTCCAGAGCGAACCTATCAATTTGAACGTGAAGGTTATTTCTGTACTGATAGCCGCTATTCACGCCCTGATGCCTTGGTATTTAACCGTACTGTCGGTTTGCGTGATACCTGGGCGGCAAAAGCGACCAGTTAAGTTTTAGTTCTCACTCAGAACAGTAGAATTGGCGTGGCTTAGTCCACGCTTTTTTTATGCCCTGAGTTCCTGCAAATTTGATGTTAACAACGGGTATTCACCCAAATTACATGACTGCGTAAGTTCATCCAGATAGCTGTGCGTTGTCTGGTGGCACACCCGGTTTATTAGAAATAAAACTGAAATTGTTTATTGTACTAAACACTAATAACTCCCTTTCTCTTTTCCACTGCTGCGTTTTATCCCCTGGTCAATGTCGACATATTGCTCCTTTTTTTAGCAACAAAGCGGCTGTCTGTAAGTCTTTCTTAAATATTCGCTTTACGAATTAACTGAGAGAAAAGCCCTATTTCATTAAGAGAAAACGCAGGCTTTATTGCATCGGCTGAAACCATTCAATATGTCAATGAGAGAAGATTTCTAATTAAAAATATGACGTTATGCATTGTTTTTAAAGCTTTTGTGAACTCTGTAATATTTTTTCACAGTTATGTGCTCGTTGTCATACTTTGAATAATTAGCGTTATTTTTAATTGATAATTCGCGTCGCGAAAAATAGTCTGTGTGGCAGCAGCAATCTACAGAGCGGTTGTTTTTCGCAACAGAAGTTTTTAGCAGTAATGGCTGGTGGTTATTGCTCCCCAGCAAAAATTTTACCCACTAGGGTTTTTTTGAGGCTAAACCTGTGAGCTGTGGTGGACACAGGCAACGCACTTTAAATGTGATGTCAAAGAGGAATTTTTTCATATGGTTACGCACGGTGCTAAACGTAAAACGCTGGCGCTCGCAGTCGCGGGTGCATTGTTAGGAACGGGGTTCATGGTAGCCCCAGAGGCCAAGGCTAAAGGCTTTATTGATGATTCGTCACTGACCGGTGGGATTTATTATTGGCAGCGTCAGCGTGACCGTAAAGATTTAACGCCAGGGAGTGCGGAGTACGGCAAATATGTCGCCAACTTGCACCACTCTACCTTTAACGCCAATCTGGATTTCTCTTCCGGTTATGCGGCTGACATGTTTGGCATTGACTTGGCTGCTTTCGGCGCAGTTGAAATGACCAACAGTGGCCCGGCAGCGCCAAACGAAATTGGTTTCAGTGATGCTAAAACCCGTTGGGATGAGAAATGGACCGGTGATAAGAGTGGCGTCAGTGTTTATAAAGCCGCGGCCAAATTTAAGCTAGGTGATTTCTGGGCGCGGGGGGGTTATATCCAACCAACGGGTCAGACACTGCTCGCACCACACTGGAGCTTTATGCCAGGAACCTACCGTGGGGCTGAAGGTGGTGCTAAATTCGATTTTGATACTGCCGGTGCCTTGTCCATGTCTTACATGTGGACTGATGAATATAAAGCGCCTTGGTATCAGAATATGTACAACTTCCGCCAGGCTGATGGCAAGACCGGCGTAAGTTACCTGCACTCAATCGGTGCTAAATACGATTTCAAAAACAAACTGGTGATGGAAGCGGCATTTGGCCAGGCAAAAGATTACATGGACCAGTATTTCGCCAAGGCTTCTTACGCCTTCCCGGTGGCTGGCAATGATCTTCGTACCTCTTATCAGTTCTACGGCGCAAAAGATAAAGTTGATGGCGGTGCCAGCAATGTAAACGACGTCTATGACGGATTAGCCTGGCTACAAGCGCTGACATTGGGCTACACCACCGGTCCATTTGACTTGCGTCTTGAAGGTACCTGGGCCAAAGCTGACGGTAACCAAGGTTACTTCCTGCAACGTATGACGCCAGGCTATGCGACCTCTAATGGCCGTTTAGATGTTTGGTGGGATTCCCGCTCTGACTTCAACGCCAACGGCGAAAAAGCGCTGTTTGGTGGCGTGATGTATGACCTGAAAAACTGGAATCTTGCGGGCTGGTCAGTGGGAACCTCCTATGCGTATGGCTGGGATGCAAAACCAAGTACTAACCCAATTTATGACCAGAATACGCGTCTGAAAGAATCTGCTTGGAACTTTGATGTTCTCTACACCCTGCAAGAAGGCCGGGCGAAAGGCACGCTCTTCAAACTGCATTACACCATGTATGACAACCACACCAATATTCCAAGCTTTGGCGGCGGTTTTGGCAACGTATTCCAGGATGAAAAAGACGTTAAATTCATCGTGATTGCACCCTTTACCATCTTCTGATGTTGACCACTTTTTGATTGCCATCCCCGGTAACCAACCCGGGGACATAATGGAGCACCCGCCATGAAGAAAATGCTTTTTATTATTACCACGGTATTGGGATTAAGTGCCTGCGCACCACAAACCCCAGTTCAACCGGAAGATAGCAAACTCAAACAAGCCTACAGCGCGTGCATCAATGCCAGCGAAGGTTCACCAGAAAGATTGATCCCCTGCAAGGCGGTGCTAGATGTGCTGAAACAAGAGAAAGCGCATCAGGCTTTTACTGAGAAAGAGACCGTTCGAGTGTTGGATTACCAGCGTTGCATTGATGCTGCACATACCGGTAATGGTCAGGCCTATGACGCGCAATGCGGAAAGCTGTGGCAAGAAATACGCAGTAATAATAATCCAGATAAATAATATCCAAGATAAAAATTATTAGGATAACGGTAATTGAGCTAACAATAACGCTGCTAGCAGCAATACTGTCAATAACCGTTCTGGCAGCTGTTATTAATTACGGATGAGGTTAGTGATGAATAAATTCAAATTAAATGCTTTAGCGGCGATAACCGCAACCTTTGGCTTGATGGGATATGCCAATGCTGATACCCGTAATCAACAACTTGTTGATCAACTCAGCACATTGAAAGTTAATTATAAATTGTTGGATAACCGTGCTGCTGAAAATGGCGTTGATTGTGCCAAACTGGGTGCCGACTGGGCATCTTGTAATAAAGTCATGATTACTCTGACCAACACCGGGGATGAGATAGTCGGCCAAGACTGGGCTATTTATTTCCATAGTATCCGCCAGATTCTGACCGTCGATAACAGTCAGTTTAAAATTACTCATCTGACGGGTGATTTGCATAAAATTGAACCTACCGCCAAATTCACGGGTTTCCCCGCCAATCAAGCGGTTGAAATCCCTATTACTGGCGAATACTGGCAGTTGTTTGCCACTGATTTTATGCCGCGCTGGTATGCCACTGCTGGCGATGCTAAACACAAAGTACTAAAAAATACCGATACCGAAGATATCAATGAGTATCTGACACAGTTTACCGGCGATCAGTGGAAACGCACCAAAGATGACAATAATGTGCTGATGACGCCGGAATCACGCTTTGTTAAAAACGAAGCAGTAAAAACGTTATCTGTGGCTAACTTGCGTGGGCAAATAATCCCTACGCCTATGGAGATTAAGCTCTATAAACAGGATGTGGATCTGAGTCACGGGGTTGCGCTGGATCTGAGTGTATTGCCAAAAGCTGCCGCAGAGGCAGCTCAGCAGCGCTTCGAATTACTGGGTCTGAAGGCCAATTCAGCCGGTTTCCCGATAAAAACTGTGATTCAACCTGCCGCGTTTAAAGGTGACTTAGCGGTTTCCGGTGCTTACGAGCTGAAAATCGGCGAGAAAGGGGCACAGGTTATTGGTTTTGATCCGAGCGGCGTGTTCTATGGCCTGCAATCCATTCTATCGTTGGTTCCGACTGACGGCACTAAGACTATTGCCACTCTTGAGGCGAAAGATGCGCCACGTTTTGAATACCGTGGTGTGTTCCTCGATGTTGGCCGTAATTTTAAAACCAAAGATGCAGTGCTGCGCTTACTTGATCAGATGTCAGCTTATAAGCTGAACAAATTCCACTTCCATCTAAGTGATGATGAAGGCTGGCGTATTGAAATCCCAGGCTTACCCGAATTGACCGATGTTGGTAGCAAACGTTGTCACGATTTGACGGAGAATACCTGCTTGCTGCCGCAATTGGGTTCTGGCCCAGACAGCAATAATATGGGTAGCGGCCATTTCACTCGTGATGATTATATTGAGATTCTGAAATATGCCAAAGCACGCCAGATTGATGTGATCCCTGAAATCGATGTGCCAGCACACGCCCGTGCAGCCGTAGTGTCGATGGAAGCCCGCTACAATAATCTGATGAAACAGGGCAAAGAAAAAGAAGCTAACGAATTCCGTCTGCTTGACCCGACTGATGATTCCAATACCACGTCAGTTCAGTTCTATGAGCGTAAAAGCTATCTCAACCCATGCCTCGATTCCTCTAAGCGGTTTGTCGATAAAGTGATTGGCGAAATGGCGCAGATGCATAAAGAAGCCGGTATGCCACTGACTACCTGGCACTTTGGTGGCGATGAAGCGAAAAATATCCGTTTGGGTGCGGGTTATCAGGACAAAAACGGGCCGATTGAAGCGGGTAAAGGCATTATTGATAAGAGTGTTGAAGATAAACCTTGGGCCAAATCACAAGTTTGTCAGGATATGGTCAAACAAGGCAAGGTGCAGGATGTTGAACATCTTTCCAGCTATTTTGCCATTGAAGTCAGTAAGTTGGTTAATGCTCACGGCATCGAGAAGATGCAGGCTTGGCAGGATGGGTTGAAAGACGCCAAAGATGCTAAAGCGTTTGCCACTAAACGCGTTGGCGTCAACTTCTGGGATACCCTCTATTGGGGTGGTGCTGACTCAATCAATGATTGGGCCAATAAAGGTTATGAAGTGGTCGCGTCAAATCCAGATTATGTCTACTTCGATATGCCATATGAAGTTAATCCGAATGAACGCGGTTACTACTGGGCAACCCGCTTTAATGACGAAGCGAAAGTATTCAGCTTCGCACCAGACAACATGCCGCAGAATGCCGAGACCTCAGTGGACCGCGATGGTAATCACTTCAGCGCGAAAAGCGATAAACCTTGGCCGGGTGTACATGGCATCTCGGGTCAGTCATGGAATGAAACCGTCCGTACTGATGAGCAGATGGAATACATGATCTTCCCGCGGATGTTGCCATTGGCTGAGCGTGCCTGGCATCGCGCTTCGTGGGAGCAAGATTACAAAGCGGGCCGCGAATATCAAGGTGGCCAGACGCACAGGGTCGATACCAAGGCGTTGGACATCGATTGGCAACGTTTTGCCAACATCATGGGCCAACGTGAACTGGCAAAACTGGATAAAGCCGGTGTGTCATATCGCTTGCCTGTCCCCGGTGCTCGGGTTGTGGCAGGAAAGTTGGAAGCCAATATCTCACTGCCGGGCCTGATTATCGAGTATTCAACTGATGGCGGTAAGCAGTGGCAGAAGTATGATGCCAAGGCACAACCTACCGTGAGTGGCGAGGTGATGATCCGCTCCACCAGCCCAGACGGTAAGCGTAGTAGCCGTGCTGAGCCGGTTAAAGTCTGAAAATTAGTAGTATCGAGCTGTGTCTAATGTTATCTCCTGTTTGCTTTATTTTTTGGCTAAACAAATTTAAGTGAAGTTGAGTTGATGGTTTTTCCCCCGGCAGGTCCGGGGTTTTTTTTTGCTACAAAATTGGTGCAGCTCGCTAAAGGGGGGAGAGTCAATAAATGGGGGCGATAAACAGTAAATTTGTCACTCAGGAAAGATCAATAACGGGGTAGATACGGTGTTGCGGATAGCTAGCAGGCGAACGAACCCAGAGCATCGCTAACACTCTAGTGGCTTTAAGTAGCAAGGGGATAAATAAATATCAAGGGCATAAATAAGAACGACCACCTGACTCCCAACCGAGAGATACTCAGGTATAGAACGGGAAAGGTGGCCATCTTGCTGATAGCTTATGTTAACCAAACAGTAGAACCTATCAATCTGGATTAAACATAAGCCGTAGTGTATTCAGTGCTTAAAATCTTTATAAGATAATGCTTTCAAACCACATTATCTTTTATCGTGTGCCGACTCGTTTTCACGGCAATCACCGGTCTCACAATGGCCGTACAGATACAGACTGTGATTGGTCAGCTTGATACCATGCTGTTTAGAAATTTCACGTTGAAGCGATTCAATGGATTCATTGCTAAACTCAATCACTTTGCCGCAATCCAGGCAAATCAAGTGATCATGATGATGCTGCTGCGTCAGCTCAAAGACTGATTTACCGCCTTCGAAATTGTGGCGGGTAACAATACCGGCATCATCAAACTGGTTCAGTACGCGGTAAACCGTGGCTAAACCAATCTCTTCACCAATATCGATCAGCTTTTTATAAAGATCTTCCGCGCTGACGTGGTGGCACGCCGGATCTTGCAACACTTCCAGAATTTTAAGCCGGGGCAGTGTTACTTTAAGGCCTGCGTTTTTTAAGGCTTTGTTGTTGTCAGTCATGCGGATTCAGTCCTGTTACTATCGATTCAAATTAAGGCTGTTCAGCCTATGACATCCGTGGCGCAATAATTACAATTGCGTCTCATTATAGAACTGCTAGCCCCAAATGAAAACCGTGGTTGTTAACAAAGATATAATTGCACACTTTGTAAGATTAATCATGCAGTGTATTGATGAATGGGGATAACACATCATTTAAGTGTACAGTGACGAGGGATAAAGTTACAAATTTGTAGCAGTTTATTTTCATTTTGCGCGCAGGAAGATGTGGATCTGTGGGCCGCTTAACAAAGCACAATCGGATAGCCGGACGCGCTGCTCACCGGGGATGGGAGCTAAAGAGAGAGAGAACAACGTTATGACAAAAAGCACAGATCAAAAGGATAAAAGGCAACGGAAACGCCCGGCAGTGTTGAACACGACCATAGCGTTTCCGACAGGCTTGATTAACCCACGATTTCAGACAGGCTCAGTTCTTCAGTAATCTGTTTTACCCATGCCTCAACCCGCTCATTGGTAAGTTCTGGCTGACGGTCTTCATCAATTGCCAGACCAATAAAGTGGTCGTCATCCGCCAGACCTTTGGACGCTTCAAAATGGTAGCCCGCTGTTGGCCAATGGCCCACGATTGCGGCACCACGTGGCTCAATGATGTCGCGCACGGTACCCATCGCATCACAGAAATATTCTGCGTAGTCTTCCTGGTCACCACAACCAAACAGCGCCACCAACTTGCCATTGAAATCGATCTCTTCCAGTGTTGGGAAGAAATCATCCCAATCACACTGCGCTTCGCCGTAATACCAGGTTGGGATCCCAATCAGCAAAATATCGAAGCCTTCTAAATCTTCTTTACTGCTTTTGGCAATGTCGTGAACCTCAGCAACATCTTTGCCCAGTTGCTTTTGGATCATCTTGGCAATGTTTTCAGTATTGCCAGTATCGCTGCCAAAGAAAATGCCTACAGTTGCCATATAGCTAAATACCTTTTAAATTCAAATAGTTATGCAAATTACTGAGCGTTCTGCCCAATATTATAACACATGTATAGGGCGACATAATGCCAGAGAACCCCATCAGGCTTTTATCAAGTTTATGCGATATTAAATTTTTGTGAGTCGCTCAACCTTATAACTCCATTGCCGATAACCGTTGTGTAACTGAATAGTTGCAATTTGCGGTGCCAGGGGGAAATCCGTCAGATGAAGGTCTGCCGGCAAAGGAGTTGTCGTTAGCTGTATGAACGTCCTTTATTGCTTTTCGGTCATCAAATAACACCAGAGTCTCTAACGGTAACTATCCGATATATAAGGGGAACGAACATGCAGTTTTTAAAAAATATTACTATCAGGGCGGCATTGCTTTGGGTACTTGGCGCATTTTGTCTGCTCTGGGGCGGTGTATCGGCTTATACCTTGTTATCACTCAACCAACTGACACAATCCTCCAACGCGAATACTGTGTTGGTTGAAAATATGAATTTGGTTAATCAGGGGACGGATCAATATTTCCGTATGGTGACACGTCTGTCTCGTTCAGTAGATTACCGCCAGAGCGGTAATATCGTGGATGCTGACAAAGAATTGAAATCATCCAATGTTGCATTGGAAAACCTGAAGCAAAAGTTGGCAGAATTTAAAACTATTGACCATGCACAGTTAGACTCCGCTTTGGTTAGCGGCGTGATTGATGGGTGGAGTGGGTTAATTGAACAAGGGGTTACGCCGCTGTATCAAGCTGCAATGGACAATAACAGCGCCGCTTATCAGGATTTAGCGAAAAAAACGGTACCTGCATTGAGCCGCCAGTATGGTTCAGTGGCTGAAAAGTTTAATCAGGCGGCATCAAAAGCTATCGGGGTGGCTAAAGATCAATTCTCTCATTTGACCAAAGTGAGCAGCATTACCCTTATCTCAGCGCTGATCGCCGGTCTGGTGATTTTACTGGCAACAGATCGCTATCTGGTTGCCAACCTGGTGCGCCCACTGGACGATATTCGCGAGCATTTTCGCGTGATTGCTTCTGGTCAGCTTGGTCTGCCTATTGCTGATTTTGGTCGCAACTGTGTTGGGCGGTTATTCCCGCTGCTGCGTGATGTACAAACCAGTTTGGTGAATACTGTTCAGGCAATTCGTAGTAGCACCGATGGGATCTACCATGGTGCAGCCGAGATTTCAGCTGGCAACACCGATTTGTCATCCCGCACTGAGCAGCAAGCTGCGGCGCTTGAAGAAACAGCAGCTAGCATGGAGCAGTTAACCGCAACCGTAAAACACAATGCTGATAATGCGCACCATGCCAGTCAACTGGCGGCCAATGCCTCCGTCACCGCGAAAAAGGGCGGAATATTGGTGGCAGATGTGGTTAACACCATGAATGAGATTTCAGCCAGTTCGCGGAAAATAGCCGATATAACGACGGTAATTAACAGCATTGCTTTTCAAACTAACATTTTGGCACTGAATGCAGCCGTTGAAGCCGCCCGTGCCGGTGAACAAGGTCGTGGCTTTGCTGTGGTTGCCAGCGAGGTACGTAATCTTGCACAACGCAGTGCACAGGCGGCGAAGGAGATTGATGGCTTGATTAATGAGTCGGTTAGTCGTGTCAGTAGTGGTTCGGCCTTGGTGGAGAGTGCTGGTATTACTATGGATGAAATTGTTCGTTCCATCACCAATGTGACCGATTTAATGGGTGAGATAGCTTCTGCATCTGATGAACAGAGCAAAGGTATTAGCCAGGTCGGACAAGCGGTGGCAGAAATGGACAGCGTGACACAGCAAAATGCCGCGTTAGTACAGCAAGCTTCCCGTGCTGCGGCCTCGCTAGAAGAACAGGCCACTCAGTTAAACCGGGCGGTGGCGGTGTTTAAACTAAAGGCCGATGACGAACGAGTAAAACCGGCAGTGAAAACGCGGGCCAACCCATTAACCGCAGCACCTGCCAGCGCGAGAGTGGATAGCAACGCAAACTGGGAAACATTCTAAAAACCGCTAACAACCCGGTGACTTCAGTATGGGCGGGATAAAGTAAAAACGGCGTAGCGTAAGTGATTACGCCACGCCGTCGTGGTAACCGATAGGGTTAAAACCCTTCTTGTGAGTGGGCTAATTGAGCCAGCAACATTTGTTCAATCAGCTCACTACGGCTGATGTTACGCTGCTCTGCAAGGCTGTTGAGAGCATCGACGGCATCGGCATTAATCTTCAGTTCCACGCGTCGTAAGCCACGCACTTTATCGCGCCGTAGTTGATTCCGCTTATTAATTCTAAGCTGCTCATCACGGGATAATGGATTTGTTTTCGGACGCCCCGGACGGCGTTCATCTGCGAACAGATCCAGCGTCGTGCGATCCGTTTGTTCTTTTGCCATAGGTAGCAGTACTACAAGGGATTTACATCAGAAAGCGTAACGAAGCCTTGTCTGACGATTCGGTTTACATGTTTCAGGTTGAGAACATAGCTTGAGCGCATTGAATAACCTATATACCAGCAGCCTGAATTTGCATTTGCACCGGTTACGATCTGTGAACAGCGACCGAAGTCCGCAGCAAAATTAGAGCGCGCCATAATACCCCAGCCAACTGAGCAACGACAATGCTTTACTGTGATTAGATTGTGCTAATTCGTTCTTTTTTGCACAATTTTTCCACAGGAAATACATTTTTTTTCCCCAGGGGATGATTTTTAATCAATCCCCATCGTGCGCTGTACTTTTTTTATTCAGCCTCTTTTTCATCGGTGCTGTTTTCATCAATAAAGCGGTGGATAGCCCGCAAGACAGAATCCGGCTTTTCCGCATGTACCCAGTGGCCAGTCCCTGCAACCACATAGGCACGGGCTTGCGGGAATTGGCGGGCAATATCATCACGATGGCTATCTTGAATATATGGCGACAGCTCACCGCGAATAAAGAGGATTGGGTGCGGCCACGGTGGAATAGGTTGCCAGCCGACAATATTTTCGTATTGATCCCAGAGTGCGGGCACATTAAACCGCCATTCGCCGTTGTGGAATGATTTCAATAAGAACTGAATGACCCCTTCTTCTTTTATCGACTCACGCATCAATTGAGCGGCTTCTTGTCGCTGGGTTATACCCGCAGCACTCACAGCATTGAGGGCAGTAAAGATAGTGTCGTGGCGGCGTACTTGATAGTTGACCGGGGCGACATCAATCGCGACCAGCTTTGCAATACGATGAGGAGCAATTGCTGTCAGTGCCATTGCCACTTTACCCCCCATCGAATGGCCGATAATAATGGCTTTCTCTATTGCGAGGTGGTCGAGCAGCTCCAGCACATCCTGGGCCATTGCAGGGTAATCCACTTGCGGTGAGCGGGGTGATAAACCATGGTCACGCATATCAACCTGAACCACGGTATGATCTTTTTGCAAGTCACGGGCCAAAACACCCAGGTTATCCAGATTACCAAATAGCCCATGAATCAGCATGATTGGCAGGGAAGGTGTGGCAGAAAGCGCGTTTTGTAAGCGGAAGTTTAATTTCATAGCGACGTTCATACTGAGAGATAATGTGGTTAGGATATCATGGCTGAACAAAGGTGTGCTGTTACACAATTATTTGCCTTATCATCAGTCATATGTAGATTATTGAGTTGCTGTGGGTGGGGCGGGCCATTTATCCCGATAAAGCCATTATAAAGGTACTCGTCAGCGCACTTTGACTTTATAATCCTAAGATATGTATAAGAAAGTAGAAACCCGTACTGGATAAAGATGAAAACTATTGAACTCGACGAAGAACTTTATCGCTATATTGCCAGCCATACGCAGCACATTGGCGAGAGCGCGTCTGATATTTTACGACGTATGCTGAAGTTTACGGCCGGTCAGCCGGTACCCAGTATCCCTGCCAGCACTGATGCGGTGAAAGCGGCGGCAGCTCCAGCACCACGAGATCGGGTTCGTGCAGTGCGTGAATTGCTGTTGTCCGATGAGTATGCAGAGCAAAATAGGGCGGTTAACCGCTTTATGTTGGTGTTATCCACACTTTACACGCTGGATGCACAGGCGTTTACCGAGGCGACTGAATCATTACATGGTCGCACCCGGGTTTATTTTGCGGGTGACCAACAGACATTGTTGCAAAACGGGACGCACACCAAACCCAAACATGTCCCAGGTACGCCATACTGGGTTATTACCAATACCAATACCGAGCGTAAACGCAGTATGGTGCAACATCTCATGCTGGCAATGCAGTTCCCGCCGGATTTGACCGAAAAAGTGTGCGGGACTATTTAATTTCGTTGAACCGATACCCAAAGAAATTGGAGTTGCAGGTAGGCAGCAAGCGAACGACAAATGGGTTGTAAACCATGTTGAACAGCACTTGCACTGGCCCGCAGGGTGAGCCTCATCAGAGGCTCCTAATCCCGATGAACTTACGCAAATAAGCGATTCGGGTGAGTGAACGCAGCTTGCGGCTCCAAATGCGAAGGGGATATATAGGGAGTAGTGACTGTGGCCAATCACCCTCGTGCCGGGCAACCCGCTCAGCAAAGCGATTTGATAAATGTTGCGCAGTTAACGTCGCAATATTATGTATTGCAGCCAGATGCTGAAAATCCGGCCCATGCGGTCAAATTTGGCACCTCCGGCCATCGTGGCAGTTCATTACGCCACAGTTTTAACGAAGCACACATCTTGGCAATCGCTCAGGCGATCGCAGAAGTTCGTCATCAACATGGCATTAGCGGCCCGTGTTATGTGGGTAAAGATACCCATGCACTCTCTGAACCGGCATTTATCTCGGTATTAGAAGTGCTGACGGCGAATGGTGTGGATGTCGTGGTACAGCAAGATAATGGTTTTACACCAACCCCGGCGATTTCACATGCTATTCTCTGCCATAATGTGCAGGGGAAAGCCTTGGCTGACGGCATTGTTATCACACCGTCACACAATCCGCCTGAAGATGGTGGCATCAAGTACAACCCACCGAATGGCGGCCCGGCCGATACCAATCTGACCTCGGTAATTGAAAAAAGAGCTAATCAGTTACTCAGCCTGAAATTAGAGGGCATCAAACGCCAAACGCTGGATAAAGCCTGGCGTGGTAATCATCTGCGTGAGCAAGATTTGATTCAACCGTATGTTGCAGGCTTGGTGGATGTGGTCGATATTCCGGCTATTCAACGTGCTGGTTTGAAATTAGGTGTTGATCCTCTCGGTGGCTCCGGTATTGCTTATTGGCAACGTATTGGTGAGCACTATAAGTTGGATCTAACACTGGTTAATGATTCTATCGATCAGACCTTCCGCTTTATGCATCTGGATCATGATGGCGTGATCCGGATGGATTGCTCGTCAGAATCCGCCATGGCTGGCTTATTGGCGTTACGCGATAAATTTGATTTAGCTTTTGCTAACGATCCCGATTATGACCGCCATGGTATTGTGACTCCGGCAGGGTTGATGAATCCGAATCATTATCTTGCAGTATCGATCAATTACCTGTTCCAGCACCGTCCGCAATGGGGCGCTGAGGTGGCCGTGGGTAAAACTCTGGTCTCCAGTGCGATGATTGATCGCGTGGTGGCTGATTTAGGCCGTAAGTTGGTAGAAGTCCCGGTCGGCTTTAAATGGTTTGTTGACGGTTTGCACGACGGTAGCTTTGGTTTTGGCGGTGAAGAGAGTGCTGGGGCCTCCTTCCTGCGCTTCGATGGCACGCCGTGGTCTACTGATAAAGACGGTATTATCATGTGTTTGCTGGCGGCAGAAATCACAGCAGTTACCGGTAAAAATCCACAGCATCACTATGATGATTTAGCTAAACGCTTTGGCGCACCGAGCTATAACCGTATTCAGGCTCCGGCGACTCAGGCGCAGAAAAACGCGTTGTCTAAACTGTCACCTGAGATGGTAACAGCCAACATGTTGGCGGGTGATCCTATTACTGCCCGTTTAACCACCGCGCCAGGCAATGGTGCATCCATTGGCGGCCTGAAAGTGATGACGGATAACGGCTGGTTTGCGGCGCGTCCATCCGGTACTGAAGACGCTTATAAAATTTACTGTGAAAGTTTTATCAGCCCAGAGCATCGTGAAAAGATAGAGCAGGAAGCCGTAGATATTGTCAGTGATGTACTGGCAGGGGCTAAATAAACCGCTGATTAAGAGTATCAGGCCAGAATCAAATAACAGGAGGTTGTTATTAGGTTCTGGCTTTTTATCATTGATAACGAAGATAACGAAAGTCAGTTAGTGATTACAACATGGTACTCTAACGTTAGTGGCGAATAGCCCCTGAGCTAAACTTTGGGTGGATATATTTTCCTTTGATATAGATCGTTCTAGCGGAGCCGCCTCTTTGGGTGCGAAGGACGATAGGGCATCAATGATCATCCCAATACTGGGTAATGCACCACCACCACCGTTAGCGTAATCGTAGTCAAAATTATATTCTAAATCATAG
>NZ_JAZGQE010000500.1:0-426 GCF_048593885.1 Yersinia sp. 1252 StPb PI
AATTAGCGACCTGGCTTACTGAACTGCTATCACTGCGTGAACAACTTGCAGAGTTGAAAGCGTTGCCGCCGATAGGTCAGATTGTGTTGAGTGATTATGATTCTGACGGCACACGAACGGCCCGAGTAGTTTGCCTACACGACCAGGCTGATTGGGATAACTTTCAAGACGGTACCTTGTTATTCACGGCAGACAAACCAGCGGAGGACTAATGCTAATCGGCTTTGTTCTTCTCGTCAGCTCCTGCGGCTTTGATGCCTGTGAATCCCTACCTGTTACCGAAGACATCTACCCTACTCAATCCGAATGCTTGCAAATATCAACGCTGATTAAAGAGCGCAGGCCCGGCGTTGTGCTCATGTGCAGCGAAGTGTATCGGTAACTCGTTTTAACCCCACCACGGAACTCTCAGTAAACGGATTTCAC
>NZ_JAZGQE010000501.1:0-426 GCF_048593885.1 Yersinia sp. 1252 StPb PI
CCACAATTTAAATTAAAAACTCATTTATCCATTTCATCGGGGGTTAAGTAAAACATTATGATTCTGGATAATAATTTTAGAGACTGAAGAAGATTATTTACAGAGATAGGCTCACAGCAGGATAGAATGGCTTAGTGATAGTGGAAATTTGACTGTTTTAATTAACATAGTATGCATATCATTTTTAGGAAAATAAGGTGTATCTATGGCGTAATAAAGATGGATGTCATAACATTTCACTCTTACATCCATCTTAAAATATGAAATAAATAACATTGATGAAATTTTGCCAGCTCCGGGATTTTGACTAAACTATTGAGTAATTGCAAATAGCATTCCCATTGCACCAATAAAAACAAGTATAATACCTAAAGCCAGTTTACCTCTGGTGCCAGCGTTAACATCTTTACATAAAAAACGTCGTCT
>NZ_JAZGQE010000502.1:0-424 GCF_048593885.1 Yersinia sp. 1252 StPb PI
AATAACTATGTCTAAGGGAATAACAGATTATTATCCAGAAGACATAAGAAAAGAATACATTGATAAAATGCTAAGACTTGAAGAAATTCTTTCTAAAAAATATAATGATAGATCACTTCCAAGCTTAGGATATGGATTTGCTGAAGCTTTGTATTATAGAGCTGATGGAAACATTCCAAACAGTGTTTTCCCAATATTCTGGTGGAACAGATATCGTAATGAAAGTACTAGATTAACGTTATTTACAAGAGCGATGGGGGATGCATAGTGAGTAATGTTAACAATATAGAATTTAAAATTCTGATTACTTTGTTCAAGGCTCGAGGGAAATTAGACAGTTTTTCAGCTTTTAATAGAGTTAAAATTCCTTTCCCCGATTTTAACCAAGCCGTAAAAAGGCTTGAAAAGATAGATTTTTTATATT
>NZ_JAZGQE010000503.1:0-422 GCF_048593885.1 Yersinia sp. 1252 StPb PI
AGAAAAAATCTCTAGCGAAAGATTTACGTTGTTAAACGAAGTGCCAGACAGTGGTTTCGGTATCTATGGACGCAAAGATATAATAAATGAAAGTCAAGATATTATAAATATTCTCCACAAAAATGTTTGGTTGTGCAACCCGACACTATATAGAAGTGACTTTGTTAAGAATCTCGAAGAATCAGTTAAAAAACAACATGATAAGGTTAGTGTCAGGCAGGTGGATAATCTGGCTTGTTGCCTAAACTTTATTTACTCTGGTCGCTATATATGTATTACAGATTCAATAATGGATGATTTTAATGGTGATTCTAAACTGGATTTTATAAATTTAGCCAGTTTTGAAAGTGAGAATAAATTATATTTTTATAAATCACGCTCACATTCTAGTGTATTAATTAGACTTATTGAGTACATTCATT
>NZ_JAZGQE010000504.1:0-421 GCF_048593885.1 Yersinia sp. 1252 StPb PI
GTTCTTTTTCGAAGATAATAGGAGAATCAGTACTGATTATTTTTTGTATATAAACTAGATATACCTCGAATAATTCGTAGGATATACCTCTATCGTGAAAGAACTCAGACCAATGCTCAAGAGTATTTTTTTTCATATTCATAGTTGTGACTTACAGAAGATACCTTCAATACTTTAAGCCAGTGGTTCGAGGCAGCAACTTTTTGCGATAACGCAAAAAATTGCTGCCTCGAACCGGCAATATAAAGTGAGTAGCGAGTAACGAGCTACGAGCTTTATATTGCCCACTTCCGTAAACCGAACAACGAGAGGTTTACGGACTGGGCTAACGCGATCCTAAACTAGTGAGCGACACCACTCTAACATACTAGCTTCTGTAAGCCACTGATTTTATACTATCTGACTTTTATTGAATGTCAAT
>NZ_JAZGQE010000505.1:0-420 GCF_048593885.1 Yersinia sp. 1252 StPb PI
TAACGAGTATTGACCGCCATGACCAACGCCGAAATCTATCGCCTGATAATGAATCTGATCCGTTTCGGTATCGTGGAGCAGGTGAATTTGGCCCTTGATCCGCCCAAAGCCCGCGTGCGCTGCGGTGAATTACTGACCGACTGGTTGCCGTGGTCTGTCCGTCGCGCCGAAAAGGCCCGCACATGGTGGCCGCCGACCGAAGGGGAACAGGTCATTATTCTGGCTGCTGGCGGCGAGTTATCCGCCGGTGTGATCATTGCGGCCCTGTATCAAAAAAGCGCCTCGGCTCCGATTAAAACCGCCAATACCCAGCACGCTAACCGGCAATACCAAAGAGAATTACCACCAGTGCCAGAACCTGCTTTGCAGTTGTACGTTCACCACACTGCAATCAGTCGATAAAATCCTGTCCCGCCCCAG
>NZ_JAZGQE010000506.1:0-407 GCF_048593885.1 Yersinia sp. 1252 StPb PI
ACCGCCACCGCCCCAATCGGGGTACTGAACGCAGTCCCGACCTGCACGGCATAATAGTCTTCACTGGCCTGCGCCCCGGTATAACCGGTAATGCTGTTGTTCAGACCACGCTGATAGGTTCCCTGATAAAGACCCGGGGTAAAGGAGAGCGAATCATTGCGCACTTTACCCACCGTCAGGCTGTAGCGCTGCGAACCGGGGCGCAGCAATTGCGCCACTGCCGCAAACGGCACCTGGAAGTTCTGTGTGCTGCCGTCGGCTTCACGCACCGTGACATCCAGATTGCCGCCGTAGCCGGTCGGATAGAGGTCATCAATGATAAATTCGCCCGGCGAAACCGTGGTTTCATACAACACCTGACCACTCTGGCGCACGGTCACCAGCGCATTGGTGCGGGCAATCCCGCG
>NZ_JAZGQE010000507.1:0-406 GCF_048593885.1 Yersinia sp. 1252 StPb PI
GAAAAGAGAGGATACCTAGTAATTCATTGTTATATACGTTCATTTATAAATAGACTCCCAATGTTGAAGCCACCCAATTCTTGGTTCATCTGATAGAATTAAAAAAGCACCAGTAGTCATAGACCTTGGCAATTTATTGTTTTCAACTGTTATTTCACATTTACTAATCAATTCTAGGCAAATAGAGACTGCTGACGATATATGAACTGGATTTATTTCAGAGTAACTTTCCGTGATGTATTTTATTGTATGTTGGGATTCCCACTCGTCAAATAATTTATTGTATATCAAATCCTCTTCTTTCTTTGTCAATTCACCATCACTGAGTAGTTTCTGGATGAATGCTTCTGTTTTTGCCATTTCATTAATGTATTTCATAACGGCATTCGGATTTATTCTTATATCT
>NZ_JAZGQE010000508.1:0-396 GCF_048593885.1 Yersinia sp. 1252 StPb PI
CATTGTTAGTGCCTCAGTTTCCCGATATCTAAAACGTGATATAAATTTAATACTTATTGTTTTCAAAAGAAAGAAACATAGTCTTAATCAAATTGAATTAAGAGTTAACTTTTTGTTTTAATTGATTAAATCAAGATTCCTCAAGTGTAAAATCCGACTGTGTTGCTGTTATTTTAAAGCTCAGAATCTCTTCATTTCGCCTATTATCTCTATCATAATTGAGTGGCCTAAATAGTTTTTTAGGCCGATTCAATGATACAGGTCGTCTAAACTTAAGGTATTCCATACTCAAATTTCTAATGAATATGTTACTGACAGTCTCGATGAGAATAACTTCTTATCCTCAATGAAGGATTTTCATACAAGAATACAACCCGGCATGCTGATGCCAACATG
>NZ_JAZGQE010000509.1:0-391 GCF_048593885.1 Yersinia sp. 1252 StPb PI
ACCAGATATAGCTTGGTGTTGGCGAGCCATTTACCCCCAACAGAGAAGCATGCTGATCATTGCGTAATTCGCCTGCGGCTGTCAGTTGTCCATAAGTCCCCGATTGAGCCGCAAAGCTATGGCCATAGAGCTGCTCGGCATAACTCCAGCGACCGGTACTGTCTGACAAGAAGTCTTTGATTTTATTCAGTGACGCAGTGTCAGTGTATGGATTGATAATGAAATCAAAGGTCCTGTCCTGCAAATTAGCCAGCGCATCATCCAGTTCAGGCGCACCCGCACCGCCAGCCATTGGCGTAAATGTCAGTACCAGGCTATCTGGTGTTGTTTCGCCACCGGCGCTACCCAAATAGTTCAGCCGCAAATCAATCGTGTTACCGTGGGCACCTTT
>NZ_JAZGQE010000050.1:0-27472 GCF_048593885.1 Yersinia sp. 1252 StPb PI
CTTAGAGTGGTTGCGCCGCAGGGTTCATAGTCAGATGAGTCAAATATTGCAGGGGCAGGTGAGTCAAATCCGGCCGTTACAGCGATGAATAAAACAGAAGGCTACCTTGATAGGTGGCTTTTTTTGTTTATGGATTTAGCTGTGAGGATTTGAACCGGGTAAGTAAGGTTTTATCGTAGGAATAGCGTGTTTATTGCTGTAGTGAGGTCAGTTTGCCGCTTGATAAAGGCTGTAACCTGTCATTGCACCAGCGACGTCCCAGGCAAAATCCTTCCAGCTCCAGCCAGTCCCACCTTGACGACTATCATATAACTCCTTACCCGCCCCGATCCCGATAGAAAACAGCAGGCCAAAATTACGGCTCTTGGCATCGGACCAGTTTTGATGCTCACCATAGGCAGTGCCAGCGGCAGCTAAAACGGCGGAGGCAAAGAAATGTTGTGCCTTATCTTTCCCGGTCCAATTATCATTAGCCATGTGCGTGCATGCAGAACTGAGAAAAAACAGTGGAGCGATAAGTAATGGGCGAAGATAAGGTGGGCACCACATGCCGTCTCTCCTCTGGCTAGATACAAAAAACCCGGCATGTAACCGGGTTTTTATATTTATAGAATGCGGCTAATCAGCCGATCGATACGGATCCTGCGCAAACGACGGATCAATTTGCGAACCTTGACTGGATATTGCTGAATATTCTCAAGCTCAAGGTAATGTGAAACAACTTTAGTATGAGTACGGATACACTCCAGCTCTTTAGCGCGCTGCTCGTGCATCTCATGCTTAGGATCGTGGATCAAAATGGCATTTTCCAGATCCAAACGCCATGCGCGTGGATTCAGGTTATTACCGGTAATCAACTGCCAATTATTATCAACCCACATTCCTTTCAGATGATAAGTATTGTCGCCATCTTTCCACAGGCGCACGATTAATTGCCCGCTATCGACAAAACGCTGTAAGCGACTCAGGAAGCGGCGCAGGTTGATTTCGTATAAGTAAGGTAACGCGCCAATAATCTTAAACGGTTGATCTTCTGGAATATAAAAGTCATTTGCTGTTTTGTCACCAACAATAATCTCGACCTGTTTGCCTTCACGCAGTAGATAAATGATATTGCGGACTAACAGTGCTGGCAGATTAAAGTAAGGTGTACAAATAGTGAGTCGTTCGTCAGCGGAGGCCATTAAATGATGAATCGTTTTATTCAGTTGACTCTTTTTGCCTAAGCCAACCAATGGGGTGACGGCTAGTTCATCATTACTCGCTTGTGCCGGAAATTGATAGCCGATGTCGCGCAGTGACGAGCGAAACTGTCGGGTCTCATTTTTAATCTCAGGATTGGTCGGTCGATCAGCACGATCCAAGCGTTGCACCGCTCCTGCACTTAGCATCCGTTGTTTCACGTAATCGACCATAATTTCGGCCAATGATGGGTTCGTGATTAATTGGTATCGGTCATAACGATACTTATCGTTTTGATAGAGGTAGACATCATTGATACTGGCACCACTGTAAATCACAGTATCATCAATGATAAAACCTTTCAGATGCAACACGCCGAGTGCTTCGCGAGTATTGACTGGAACACCGTAAATCGGAACGCAAACATTCGGATGATTGGCTGCCATTTCACAGTACCAATCAGCATTGGTATTGACCGCTGCGGCTCCAATACGCCCACGTTGTGCGCGGTGCCAGTCTACCAGCACGCAAATCTCCAGTTCTGGGCGCTGAAGCTTAGCCTGATAGAGGGCATTCATTACGTCCCGGCCTGCATCATCCTGCTCCAGGTAGAGCGCTACCAGATAAATACGTTTGGTCGCCAGGCCTATTAAATCCAGCAGAGTGGAGCGGAAAACCTTGGGGCAATAAAGTGTTTGGACATCATCAACTGACTGAGGGAGTTTGGGCAGTTGTGCAAGGTGTTGTTGATGTTTACTACGTTTGAATTTTGACAACATCACAGTGCGCTTCTTCTCTTGTTATTTGATGGCAGAACCGCCATATCCTAAAAAACACTAATCCATTGAGTTGGGCGATAATACCACTACTTTCGCGGATTGTGCGCAAGTTTTGCCTGCCAAAGACCGAATCGTTTGGGGTTGTGGTATATATCACGGTGATTCATGTAACTGAAATCAAAGTGTCAGCTCCAGATTAACGATCCCATCTTCCATCTGTACATCAATACTAAAACCGAGTTTTTTAGCTAAACCGATCATGCCACGGTTGTTGGGCATGGTGACTGCGGTTAACCGTGTTAACCCATGGCTGCGAGTATACTGAATCATCTTTTCTAATAGTTCCCGCCCCAGACCCAGCCCTTTAAGGTCTGAGCGCACCAACACGGCAAACTCGGCGTCAATATTGTCAGGGTCAGACAACGCGCGCGTGACGCCAATAATTTCAGGGCCATCATTTTTTTGGCGCACAGCGACAAATGCCATTTCTCGATCATAGTCAATCTGCGTCATATTCGCCAAATCATCATGGCTGAATTCATTTATTTCACTGAAGTAGCGATAGTAGAGATCTTCTTTAGTGACTTGATCAATAAACAATTTTAGTAGCGGTTCATCTTCTGGCAAAATTGGGCGGAACAGACAGTGAGAGCCATCTTTAAGTTCGACCTTTTGTTCCAACTCGTGTGGATAGGGGCGGATCGCCAACCGTGCCTGCGGATCGCCGCTGACAGGTGCCAGTTGCATCGAAACATCTAACAGTGTGAATTCGCTACCTGACGCAAGTACCGGGTGAATATCTAACCGGCTGATTTCGGGGCAATCGAGAATTAGATTAGAGACTTGTACCAGTAAACGGCTCAAGCCAGGGATATCCAAGGGTTGTAATGATCCACGGCTGCGAATTTTGCCGCCTTTGACCGCTTGTATAATCAGGTAGCGGGCCAGTGCCATATTGAGTGGCGGCAGCGCGACGGCGGCCTGAGTTTCATGATGCCATTCGATGCCACCTTCACCTAACATGATCAACGGGCCGAAAATCGCATCTTGCTCTACTGCAATTCGCAATTCCTGAGCGCCTGCGCGGTTCGCCATACTTTGCACCAGCAACCCGTGGATACGGGCTTGCGGATAAGTGCGCCTTACCCGGTCAAGAATATCGTCAGCAGCCCGCTGTACTTCAATTGCGGTACGAAGATACAGCATTACGCCCTGGACTTCTGACTTGTGCGGGATATCCGGCGAGCGCAGTTTGATGGCAACCGGATAGCCCAATCGTTCGGCGATATGCACCGCTTCTACGCTATCACTGGCAATCCAGGTTGGCAGTGTGCTGAGGCCATAAGCTTCAAGTATCGGTTGTACTTCATGGGTATCAAGCTGGGTGGCACCTTCTGCCAGCGCCTGGCGAATCAACTGATGCACGTGGGCGGTGTTGGCGGTGAGGCCGACAGGCAGCGCAGGTGTCTCTTTCAATTGCTTCTGGTTACGGCGATATTCCACCATATGCATAAAGGCAGTAATCGCCCCTTCCGGTGTGCGATAGGTGGGGATCCCGGCTTCGGTGAACAGTCGGCGCGCATCTTGTGATGAATATTCACCACACCAGTTAGTGAGCAGGGTAAGGCGTTTGCCGCGTGGGTGCTGACGGATAGCGGAAATCAGTAATTCTGCTGTTTTGCTCCCTGGCGCAGCAGCGCTCGGGGAATGAATCAGCAATAGCGCATCGTAGTCGGTACTGTCCAGTAGCGGTTTAAGCGCCGCCAGATAGCGCTCAGCGCTGGCATCATCGCGCAAGTCTATGGGATTACGTAAGGAAACAAAAGAGGGTAGCACGGCACTCAGCGCCGATTGGGTGGTATCAGACAGTGTTGCCAACTTGCCATTACGGCTGATTAGCTCATCCAGCGCCATGGCCGCCGGGGCGGAACCATTACTGACAATCAATAACCGTTCACCCCGTAGCGGATGCATGTGGCTGAGTGTTTCGACAGCGGAGAATAGCTCGTGAGTATCCTGCACCCGCAGCAGGCCGGCCCGCTGAATCGCCGCATCATAAGCCGCGTCCAGCCCTTGCTGACCATTTAGCAACTGCTGAGCACGCTGTGTGCGGCCACTTTTGACCACCAGAATCGGTTTATTGCGCGAAGCGCTGCGCGAGGCGGATAAAAACCGGCGCGCATCACTGATATGTTCGATATACAGCATAATGGCACTGGTTTTGCCATCTCTGGCCAGGAAATCGAGTAAGTCATCGACATCAATATCCAGGCTGTCACCCAGCGCAATAAAATACGAGAAGCCAACTTCCCGCTGCTGCGCCCAGTCGAGAATGGTGTTTGCTACCGCGGCTGATTGAGAGATAAATGCCAGCCGCCCTTTCTTGATGGGAACGGGTGAGAAACTGGCATTTAGCCCTTGCCATGGCGCCAGCAAGCCCAGGCTGTTGGGGCCAAGTAAGCGCATATGATGGCGTTGCGCGCAGGCTTTCAGCTCTGGGAACTGTTCAGTTGCGGCAGACAGAATGATGACTGCTTTACAGCCACGGATGCCGAGATCTTCCAACAGGGCCAAATTGCGGCTGTCATGAGTACACAAAATCGCCAGATCGGGCGTAATCGGCAGGCTAGCGATATCTGCGTAAGCCAACACACCACATACTGCTTTATGGGTTGGGGTCACCGGTAGAATAGGGCCATTGAAGCCGCCATCCAGCAAATTACGCATCATCAGGAAACCGGCGCGATCCGGTTTTTCAGAAGCGCCGATAACCGCAATAGACTTCGGGCGTAGTAGTGCTTCTAATCCACGTTGGCTCATCGTTTATCCCCGTTATCTTTCAAGTTGCAGGTGTGTTGGCTGCGCTCACTCAGCCTGCGGGCTCGCATCAATACTGTTCAAACTGGTTCCAGAACGATTCGCCGCCTTCCTGCGCCCTGAAATCTATTGGGTATAAGTTAAAGACAGCTTATCTGATTTTATGTGCTTTCTTCGACAGTTGCTGTGACTCGCCCCACTGGATGGTGAGGTTTTCCCGCTAAATATTGCTGGCGGAAATAGAGGAAATGGGCCGTTAATTGGTCTGCGGCCTGAATATCACCCGCTTGTTGTAGCAGGGCAGCGGCGACTTCGACCGTGCAGTGTTGCTCTGGGCGTGGGGCTTCGCGTAACAGATAATCCGAGCTATTAGTGACATTGAGTGACAGCATCGGCAGGTCAGCCAGATAGGGACTTTTGCGGAACATCTTTTTGGCTTCGTTCCAGGTGCCGTCCAGCAGTATAAATAGCGGAGGCTTATCGCTAATGGGCAAGTGATTGAGTATCTGCCGTGGTGGTTCAGCGTATTTTTCTGGGAATACGACATATGGCTGGCGCGCAGGGTCGCCAATGGCCGCCAGCAATGCAGGGTCAACCTCAGTGCGCGCCCAGAGAAAGGCTTGGGTGTCGGGCAGAATATCTGCGATCAAGCGGCCGGTATTGCTGGGTTTTAGGGGTTCGGTATCAAACATAATCAGGCAAAAGCGGCTGGCGGCTGGCTGCGGTTTTATGGTATCGCACAAACAAAAACGCTCTGCCAACAAGCAGCCCTGACAACGTATTGCGCGACAGCCACGGGCACGATAGGCGCGCGTGGATGCGGCTAAACGCTGCCGGCGTAAACGCAGTACGGCATTTTCCGTCGTGAGAACCGTATCTAATAAAGCATGGTCAGTGATCAATATTTCAGTCACGACGGACTCCTGATGAAATAGCGCTATTCTAATCAACCCTTACGCTTAGTCATACCATAAAACAAAAAAACAATGCCCCGACAAAAAACTGTCAGGGCATCAATCTCACCGGGCGACTACGCTGCGCCGAGACGCGATAAATGAGTTAAACTAGCTTATCGGGCGGCTGGCTCTACTGATAATTGCTCATCTAGCCAATGATCAAAAGGCGCTTTTGGCAATGCGCCACTGAGCATGTCGACCATTTTACCGTTGCGGTACAGCATAATAGTAGGAATGCTGCGGATACGGAAACGGGTACTAAGCTCGGGTTCGGCTTCGGTGTTAACTTTGACGAAACGGACTTTTCCGGCGCGTTCTGCGGCAACATCTTCATAGATAGGCGCGAAGCTGCGGCAAGGCCCGCACCACGGAGCCCAGAAGTCGATGACCACCGGCAGGTCATCTTGCAGCAATTTATCCAGCGTTTCAGTGGTGGCGTTAATCACCTCGCCATCAAATAAAGAGTGGCCGCAGCGCCCACATTTAGCGCCGTCATCAATACGTTCTTCCGGTAGGCGGTTAGTCGCCATACAAGCTGTACATACCGTATTCATAAATTAGCCTTTATTTAGTGTCTCAATAGATAGAAGAGAAAACATCGCTGACTTGTTTCCTTGTTGTTATCTATTATGGAGATAAATGGGATAAGTGCCAAAAAGGTTTATTCGATGAATACGATAGTTGCTAGCTTTTAGCGCTTGCTTATGGCTAACCGGGCGGACATCAGGTAATCTTCGCGCCCTGCGCGTTGGTGGAGAAGACAATGAACGATTCATTTAGTGGCAAAAACGGCAAAGTTAAAGTGATGTACGTCCGCAGTGACGAAAGCAGCAGTGACGACCGTAACAACAATAACCGTAGTAAAAACCAGCGTCCGGCAAGCAAAGGTCGTCCAGGTGACAATGCAAGTCGGGGCAGTTCATCGCGTAATAATGATTCACGTCGTAATGATTCCGGCCGTAATGAACGCGTGAGTCCTAGCCGCCCGGCACGTTCTGAAGGCAATGGCCCTTACGATTCACCGTGGAAAACGGTATCCCGTGCGCCATCAGAAGAGCCAGAGTTTGATCATGGTGGCATCAGCGGTAAAAGTCATGTAGATCCGGCGCAATTGCGCCGCCAGCGGGCTGAAGAAACACGTGTTTATGGTGAGAATGCTTGTAAGGCATTGTTTGAAAGCCGCCCGGACGCTATCGTCCGCGCCTGGTTTGTGCAGTCAGTTACCCCTCGTTTTCGCGAAGCGCTGAAATGGATGGCGGCTAACCGCAAGGCTTATCATGTGGTTGAAGAAGAGGAGCTGGCGAAGGCTTCTGGCACTGAACACCATGGTGGCGTGTGCTTCCTTATCAAGAAACGTCAGGGTCTGGATGCAGAAACCTATCTGCAACAGCAGACTCAAGCTAAAGACTGTGTACTGGCGCTGGAAGATGTGGGTAACCCACATAACCTCGGCGGCATTATGCGGACCTGCGCGCATTTCGGTATTAACGGTGTGTTGTTGCAAGATCCGGCGATGCTGGAATCGGGTGCTGCAGTGCGTACCGCCGAAGGTGGTGCGGAGCATATCAAGGCTATCAATGCAGACGATTTCCTCTCGGTGTTGGATACCTTTCGTAAAGCCGGTTACACCATCGTGACCACATCGAGTCATAAAGGTGTCAGTCTGTCAAAAGCTGAACTGCCTGCCAAAATGGTGCTGGTATTAGGTCAAGAGAGTGATGGCCTGACCGACAGTGCCTGGCAGCAGGGCGATATGAGTGTGTCTATCGGCGGAACTGGCCGGGTAGAAAGCCTGAATGTGTCAGTGGCAACCGGTATTTTGCTGTCGGAGTGGTGGCGTCAGAATAGCGCCCAATAATACCCTGGTCCTTGCAGCAGCAGGGTTGTTAGCGGCATTGCTTGCTGCCTACCCGCAACTCCAATGACTTTGGGTATATCACTGAGCTAGAAAAATAAAAAAGGGCGCTGATGATAAGTCAGTGCCCTTTTTGTTGCTCAGCGTTAGCCGCTAGTGCGCACCGCCGCCGCCGCCGGAGGTAAAGGGTGGCTTGGCAAACCACACCAGCGCCAGCAGCAGCAGGAATACCCCCGCCGAGAGCCAGAAGATCTCATTGGCAGAGATAATCAGCCCCTGATTGGTAATTTCCCGTGCCAGATAAGCCGAGGCTTGTTGCTGATTCATCCCCAGTTTTTCCAACTCCTGATACATCAATGTCGCATTCGGGTTGAACGGGTTAACAAACTCGGTCAGTTGCGAATGGTGCATCGATTCTCTTTGCGTCCAGAGCGTCGTGGTGATGGAGGTACCAATCGATCCCGCCAAGGTTCGCAGGAAGTTAGACAAACTGGATGCTGCGGCCATGCGCTCTGGCGGCAAGCCAGATAACGTAATGGCGGTCAGTGGCATAAAGAAGCAGGCAATAGCAAAGCCTTGCACAAATTGCGGCCACGCCGATGCACCAAAATCCATTCCCGGTTCGAATGTGTAAGCCCGCCAGTAGAAACATACCGCATACATAATGAAGCTGAAGGTGACTAACTGTCGCATATCAATTCGATGAGAGAAGCGACCAATGATCGGTGATAACAGCACCGGCAATATGCCTACCGGCGCAGATGCCAGGCCAGCCCAGGTGGCGGTGTAGCCATATACCTCCTGTAGTAGTTGTGGCAGCAAGACAATCGCGCCAAAGTACAACATATAGGCCAGGCTGATGCACAAGCAACCAATGGTAAAGTTTCTCGATTTGAATAACGAGAGATCAATCACCGGGTGGTCGTCGGTTAGTTCCCAGACTATCAAGAAGGTAATGGCAATCACGGCAATGACCGTCAGGACGATAATCTCGGTCGAGTTAAACCAATCCAGCTCCTTACCTTGGTCAAGCATGATTTGTAACGCGCCGATCCCAACCACCAATAGCACCAGCCCCACCGTATCAATGGGTTTGATTTCAGTTTTGGTCTCACGTCCTTTTAAGGTACTGCCTGCGACCAGAATAACCACCAGCCCGATAGGGATGTTGATAAAGAAGATCCAGCCCCAGTGATAGTTATCGCTGATATAACCGCCGAGGATCGGCCCAAATATCGGGGCCACGACAATTGTCATCGACCACAATGCCAGGGCCATACTTCGCTTCGCTGGCGGATAGTTATTTAGTAACAGGCTTTGCGATAGCGGAATCAATGGCCCTGCGACCAACCCCTGAATCACCCGGAAGAAGATAAGCATCCCCAGGCTGTTGGAAATACCACACAACCATGAAGCCAGAGCAAATAGCCCGGTTGCCCACAGGAACAGGCGCACTTCACCAATACGCTTGGCCAGCCAGCCGGTGATGGGGATCGAAATAGCATTTGCCACCCCGAACGAAGTAATAACCCAAGTGCCTTGCGAGTTGGATGAGCCTAAATCACCGGCAATAGTAGGAATAGCCACGTTTGCAATGGTGGAGTCCAACACCTGCATGAAGGTTGCTAATGATAGCGCGACCGTCATCCAGGCGAGTTGGGCACCCTCAAGCGGTTTTTGTGCCACAGAGGCCTCCGGCGCGCTTAACTTGCATTTGCATCAACATTAACCCGCATTCGCATGAACAATGTCGCTAATCATTTGATTAACCGGTGCTAAATCCAGTGACAGCGCGTTAGTTACAAATGCAGGTTCTTTACGCACATTTTGTGCCAGCACTTGGCCATCGGTGTTGGCGGTATCCACTCTAACCGTGGTAGACAGGCCAATACGCAGCGGATGTTCAGCCAGTTGTTTGTTATCCAGTTCGATACGGACTGGCAGGCGCTGAACCACTTTAATCCAGTTACCGGTGGCATTTTGCGCCGGTAACAGTGAGAAGGCGCTGCCGGTCCCCATGTCCAGACCAACCACTTTCCCCTGATAAACCACGTCATCACCATAGAAATCAGTTATGACTGTGGCGCTTTGGCCAATGCGCATATTTGCTAACTGTGTCTCTTTAAAGTTAGCGTCAACCCACATCTGGTTTGCCGGGATAACTGCCATTAATGGCGCGCCATTGGCAATTTCAGCACCCACTTGCACACTGCGGCGTGAAACAAAACCGTCTACCGGGCTGACAACTTTGGTCCGTTGCAAGGAGAGCCAGGCATCACGTAACTTGGCCGCAGCCTGCTCGACAGCCGGTTGTTTTTCCAATGGGGTATTTAAAACCAATGCCTGATTGGCATTGTATTGTGCAATCGCAACATCCAGCGAAGCCTGTGCGGCATCGACGGCATCACGGGCGTGTTGCAGCTCTTCACGGCCAATAACATTAGCCGAACCGAGCACCACACGGCGTTGTAGGTCATTTTGTGATTTACTCAGTTCAGTTTTTTTCAGGGCAATATTCGCCTGATACTGCTTACTGTTAATCATGAGCTGGTGGGTTTGACGCACACTGTTAGCCAGTGCGGTTTTTGCCTGCTCAAACGCCTGTTCGGCATCAGTTGGGTCAAGAGACAGCAGCACATCGCCACTTTTAACAAAATCGGTATTTTCGAAATTGACACTGACCACGCTGCCGGGAACCTGCGACATGATCTGTATCTGGTTGCCTGAAATATAAGCATTATCAGTCTCTTGATGATGACGTAACACCAAGAACCAATAAATAAAATAGGCCACGCCAAGGATGATAAAAATAACCGTCAGGAGAAGAAGTATGCGTTTACGTTGCTTCTTCTTGTTCTGCGGTTGTTGCGGGATTTGAGCTTCCGCGCTTGTACTCATGGTCTTCCCCACATTTTATATTGTTTTATTTTGTGAACCGTCATTGACCGGGGCCTGATAACCACCACCCAATGAACGGATCAAACTAATCCTGGCCTGCAATAAATGGTTGCTGGCGCTAAGTTCCGATTGTTGCTGTTGTAGATATTGTGATTCGGTTACCAACAGCTCATCACTGCCGATAATCCCAGTGTTATAACGGGCGTTAGGCTGCAATATCCGGGTGTTAGCCGAGTAAATCAGTCGTCAGTTCAGCCCTTAAAAAATGGCGAACAAAGGCGTGAGTCTCCAGCTATGTGGGGATCGCATAGTTATTTACCTGGATCAAGTAATGCGCCTGGATAGATATATTGGAATTACTGCTCCGGTACTTCCATTTGATCTAAACGAGACAGTAACTTGCGCGTCAGCGTTTCAAGCTGTTGCTGTTCGTCAGCGTCCAGGGTTGACCAAAGAAAATGCAGACATTTATGTTGTGGGGGCAGCAGCTGATTCAAAAACTCAACGCCCGCCTCGGTCAGATGCAAATGCAAACAACGGCGGTCATTGTGGCTTTCGCGGCGCTCAATCCAACCTTTCTTTTCCAGTTCGTCAGCAATGCGGGTCGCATTGGTGCGTGAAGAACCCAGTGCCGCACTCAGTTCAGACGGTTGGATACTGCGACTTTCCTGCGCATCCAGTGTAATTAATGCCATAAATAAGGTTTCGTTAATTCCTTGTGCTTTCAGCATTTTGTTGCGATTTTCTAGCAACTTACTGTGCATATGCATACACAAGCGTGTCAGTAGAATTTCCTGATAAGGGAAATCTTTCTGGCGTTTGGCACGAAAATTAAGCATCTGTTCTATAGGACTAAACGAACTTTCCATTATAATGAGCCTCATTAATTTCAAATGGTACAGTAACGATAGTGACTAATAATGTAAACGGTATAATTCGAGAAAAATTTAGCAATTCGTGTTATTCAGTCACTGTTTGTAAGTAATTAGTATCACTAATTGTAAGGGTATTGTGTTTTAGCTCACAATTCAGGCAATCTCTTATCCCAAAATCATGAGCAATTTGAATGTCAGTCCATAGCTGATCGCGCCAAATAACGTGGCGAAGATAATACTGTTGGTTTTATAAAAGCAGCCGCAGATAACCAGAAAGCCAATCAGTGTCGGCATGAGTTTCTGCGGGTTATGCATAATTTCTGGTGTACTGGAAACCACCAATAACGCACAGATAGAAGCAATCCCAATGCTGTCCAACAGCAGTGAAACGCGGCCTCGTTGCAGACCCGCTGGTTTACGTGCTGGTCCCAGGCGCAGTGGCAAATAACGAAACAGGTAATTTACCGTCCCCACCACTAACCCAATAATCAGGACATCTGAATTCATGGTGTCGGCTCCTGCTCGTTATTTTCACTGTGTTCGGTCACCACTTCTGGTGTGGGTTGCAGCAGGGCGGCCAGGCACCCTGCGCCAATTCCGGCCAAAATTGCCACCGGAATAGAGAACAACACGGCGCCGAGCAATGCGCCACTCAGCGAGGCGATAACGGTTAGGCTATATTGGCGTTTAAATGAGGCCAGCAGAAAGCTCAAGAACAACGCCGGTAACATAAAGGAGAGGGAGGCCTCAATAGCGGGATAATTCTCCAACGGGCCATTGCCAAACATGGCACCGATTGCGGTACCTGCCACCCAAGATAGCCAAGAGGTAAACGCGATACCGAGCATCCAGTTTTCGCTCCAGCGCCGCTGATCTTTCATTAACTTGGTGGTGGCAGCAGCAAACACTTCATCGGTCAAACCAAATGCCCACAGCGCGGTTTTTTTAGCGGATAATTTGGTCAGAATACGGTGTTTGAGTGCCGGTCCATACAAGATATGACGGATATCCATTGCCATCACGGTTAAGGCGGAAACCCATAATGACATCCCGGCGCTGAGCAGGGCGGTAATAACGAATTGGCTGGCACCGGCATAAATGATGCAAGAGAAGAAAATACCTTCCAGCGGGGTAAAACCCAGTTTTACCGAACTCAGACCAAAGGCGAAGGCGACGGGTAAATAGCCGATAACGATAGGCAGGCTATCGGTAATGCCCTCCGTAAAGGTGGCGGTTGACCGGGTAGCTGGCGGAGAGTCGGTGATTTGGCTTGGCATAAGATCTTTGGGTTACAGGGCAAAATAACAAGTTAGGTAACATTACCAGAGTGGTAATTTTCTTAACACCCTATAACCCAAATTTATATCTGTATTGATTATTAGTTAGCTAACTAACTGAGATCACTCAACGGGTTGATTAGCGGGAGGATCAAAGCGTTTACCGGCCAGCCACGTCGTAATATTTAGTATGCATAGCACCAAACCGGCCATTGCCACACCATACCAGCCCGCATGTTGGTATGCTGCTGCTGAAATCAGCGAACCTAACGCCCCACCGATAAAGTAAGTGGTCATATAACCGGCGGTTAAGCGATTTCTGGCTTCCGGCATCATGCGATATATCACGCTCTGATTGGTGACATGCACCCCCTGAACCGCCAGATCCAACACCACAATGCCGATAATCAGCGCGATGATGGAATGCTGCCCCAGGGCGATAGGTATCCATGACAACAGCAGTAATCCCAAACCAACACTGGTGGTGATGCGGGCTTTACCTTTATCCGCCAATTGGCCAGCTTTGGTCGCCATCAACGCGCCAGCAGCACCGACCAGGCCAAATAGTCCGATAGTAGCTTCTGAATAGCCGAAGGGGGGAGAAGCCAGTAAGAAGGCCATCGACGTCCACAACACACTAAAGTTGGCAAACGAGAGCGCGCCGAGCAAGGCACGGGTGCGCAGCACTGGTGTGCGAATAAACAGCGAGAATATCGATCCAAGCAGTTGGCCGTAATTTAAACCGGTATGTTGTTTATAGCGCGGCAGGTAGCGCCACAATACTAATGCCATGACGAACATCAGCGCGCTGGCGACCCAATAAATGGTGCGCCAACCGCCAATGGAGGCCAGTGCTCCTGCCACGGTTCGTGCCAGCAAAATCCCCAGCAGCAGGCCACTCATAATAATACCGACCACCTTGCCGCGTTTTTCCGGCGCAGCCAGAGTGGCCGCCAGCGGCACCAGTAATTGTGCCACCACTGAGAACAAACCAGTGAGCGCGGTGCCAACAATCATCATAGTGAGGTTTTGTGACATCGCGGTAATCAGCATGCCGCCAGCGGCCAGCAAGGTCATGCCCACAATCAGCCCACGGCGTTCAAACATATCCCCTAGCGGCACCAGGAACATTAATCCCACGGCATAGCCCAACTGGGCCGCAGTAACGATAAACCCAGCCTGATTGACCGAGAGATTAAAGGTTTGTGCGATGGTTTCCAGCAGTGGCTGGGCATAGTAGTTGCTGGCAACAGCCAGTCCGGTTGCGACCGACATCAACACGATCAATGCCGGACTTAACCCGGAGTTTTCAGCTTTTTGTGTCATAAGGAATTATTCTGAATTGATAAGAGCGACAGTATTAGATAATTAGGAATGATAAACCAAGGGATAAATTTTATCTCAGTTCAGTTCAGTTCAGATCGGGTTTTAGTTGATATTCGATCGGTGATCACTTTGCTTCAACCAAGCAGGCTAATCGAACCGTGGCCGACGGGCTCCCGAATGACAGATTTAGCACTCAGCATGAAAATTATCTTATTACTGCGGTGGGCTTGTGTGCTATTTTCCGCAAAAATGCTTATGCTGAAACGATAGTTTCATTGGCCGGAGAAGGGTATGAAACAGATTGATGAACGTTTGCGGGCACATTATGCGCAATTGACCCCGCAGGAGCAGCGCGTTACTGATTTTATTTTTGATCATTTTGACGACCTGATTAGCTATAACAGTGCTGAATTGGCGCGCTTGAGTGGGGTGTCTAAAGCCACGGTTAGCCGGCTGTTTAAGCGCCTGGGGTACGCCAGTTACCGGGAAATGCGTGAAGAAGTACGCACCTTGCGTCAAAGCGGTATGCCATTGACCGATAGCCGTGATGCGGTACAAGGGAACACCTTGCTGGCGCGCCACTATAAGCAAGAAATGGCGAATTTAACGCATTGGGTGAGTCAGTTGGATAGCCGTCAGTTAGCCGAGGTTATCGATGCGATGATACATGCGCCGCGTATCTTATTGTTGGGGCTACGAAACAGTTACCCGGTTGCTCTGCATTTACGTCAACAGTTGTTGCAGGTGCGCCAGCACGTGCAGTTGGTGCCGCAAGCGGGGCAGACGCTGGCAGAGGAGTTGGTGGATGTCACGCCGCGTGATTTAGTTATGGTGGTGGCATTTCGCCGCCGGCCAAAAGTTATCCGCGAGATCCTACTACAAATGCAGGTACAAGGCGTGCCGACGCTGCTGATTTGTGAGCCGCAGGCTCAATCAATATTGCCGTTAGCACGTTGGCGGTTGACTACGCCGCTCGACAGCGTATCGGCTTTTGATAGCTACTCTTCGGCCATGAGTCTGGCAAATTTACTGAGTAATGCTTTGTTGCATGAAATGCTCGCACAGGGGCGTCAGCGAATTCATCAAATCGCTGATTTATATGATGCTTTAGGAGAGTTAGAGCAACGGTAGTTTGTTCGCCCGATAGGTCAAAAGGCTATTGTTTAGTTTAGTGTCCGAAGGGGTTAACCCTCTTCTGGCTGTTGCGGCAGCTTATGTCACTTTCACCTCCCGGCGGCGCGCTAACGCCTTCTTTTTATCAATTAATGCACTTTTGTGGTGCGTTTTGATTGTTGATTTGCACCTTGATTGTGAGTCCTTCCCTTCGATTTATTCCTTGTGATTCGTGTAGTAAGCCTAAATATGGGCCTCTCGTCATAGGTTATCATTGGCACAGTAGTTGCAACGATGGTTTCAGTATTTGCTTTTAAAGAATCCATCGTTTCATTACTGAGTTAGCGGAGATATGCTATGAACATGAAAAAGCGGATGTTGGCCTTGCTGGGTGCTGCACTGATATGGGTTCAGGCTCCTTCGGTGTTAGCCGATCAGTTAGAGCAAATTCAGCAGCGTGGTGTGTTGCGGGTCGCCGTTCCACAGGATTTCCCGCCATTTGGCTCGGTTGGTACGGATCTTCAGCCGCAGGGTTATGACATCGACATGGCGCATTATTTAGCCGATAAGATGAAACTAAAGTTGCAACTGGTGCCGGTGACCAGTGCCAACCGAGTGCCTTATCTGCAAACGGATAAAGTGGATTTAGTGATTTCCAGCTTGGGTAAAAATCCTGAACGGGAAAAAGCCATCGCATTTAGCCGTGCCTATGCGCCGTTTTTCTTGGGTGTATTTGGTGCTAAAGACGATGCACTGAAGCAACCAGAACAATTGGCAGGTAAAACGGTGGGGGTAACCCGTGGTGCAGTGGAAGATATGGTGCTGAGTGAGTTAGCCCCTAAAGATGCTCAGATTAAACGCTATGAAGATAACAACACTACGCTGTCAGCCTACCTGTCTGGTCAGGTGAATTATCTGGCGACGGGCAATTTGGTGGTCAGTGCACTGGTTCGCCAGAATCCAACCCAGGCACCGGTGGCGAAGTTTATGCTGAAAGATTCACCGTGTTATATCGGTTTACGTCAGGGAGAACCGGCTCTGAAAGCCAAAGTGGATGCACTGATTGGGGAAGCATTGCAGGATAACACGCTAAATGGTTTGTCCGAGAAATGGTTGAAGGCGCCGTTACCGGCTGATTTGGGTGCATAACAGGAGCTGGCTATGACCTATCAGCTTAATTTCTCTGCTTTGTGGCCTTATCTGCCTGAACTATTGTCGGGCCTGTTGACCACCATTGAGCTGACGGCTATGGCCACCCTCGGCGGTATTGCGCTGGGGATAGCGGGAGCCGCAATTCGCTGTGGTGATAGGGTTATATTGCGCCGGATATGGGGCGGTTATGTAGAAATTGTGCGTAATACCCCATTCGTGGTGCAACTGTTTTTTATTGTGTTTGGTTTACCGGCACTTGGCTTGAAACTTAGCGCCGGTCAGGCAGCCTTACTGGCGATGACTATCAATCTGGGCGCTTATAGCACGGAGATTATTCGTGCCGGCATTCAAGCCAGCGCTAAAGGCCAGTGGGAGGCGGGGCGGGTATTAGGGTTACGCCGTAGTCAGACTTTTTTCCGCGTGATCCTACCGCCGTCGTTACAGCGCATTTATCCGGCGCTGGTAAGCCAGTGCATTATTGTGATGCTCGGTTCTGCGGTGGTATCGCAGGTGTCATTTGAAGAGCTGACATTTGCCGCCAACCTGATTCAGTCGCGCACCTTCCTCAGTTTTGAGGTCTATCTGGTGACCACCTTGCTCTATTTGTTGTTAGCCATCGCAATGCGCCAATTACTGCTGGCGGTTGGCCGTCGATTCTTTGGGAGCCATAACTCATGATGTTTACTGACTGGGATATCATCCGTAACTTGTTATTGGCCGCCCGCTGGACGCTGTTACTGTCACTAACGGCCTTTTTCGGCGGCACATTAGTGACATTACCATTGATGTTGATGCGCTTGAGTCGTTGGTGTTGGGCTGCTCGTTTTGTCCGTTTATATACCGAATTGTTTCAGGGCACGCCGTTGCTGATGCAACTGTTTCTGGCCTTCTTCGGCTTAGCGCTGTTGGGTATTGATGTTAGCCCGTGGGCGGCTGCGGCGATGGCTTTGACACTGTTTACCAGTGCCTTTCTGGTGGATATCTGGTGTGGCAGTATTGCCGCGTTGCCGAAAGGCCAGTGGGAGGCTTCCCGCTGTCTGGGCCTGAGTTTCAGCCAGACGTTATTGCGGGTGATTGTGCCGCAGGCGATGCGTATCGCAATTGCACCGACCGTGGGTTTCTCGGTGCAGGTTATCAAGGGCACAGCACTGGCATCGATCATTGGTTTTGTCGAATTAACCAAAGCGGGCACCATGCTCAATAATGTCACTTATCAGCCGTTTAAAGTTTTTGGCTTAGTGGCGCTGGGCTATTTCCTGATGTGTTATCCGTTGTCGCGTTACAGCCATTCTCTGGAGAGGAAATTCCATGCCGCTGATCACCATTAATCAGGTTCAAAAATACTATGGCCAGAACCATGTACTTAAAGGCGTAGATCTGGATATCGAGATGGGCGAAGTGATCTCAATAATTGGCCGCAGTGGTTCAGGTAAAAGTACCTTATTGCGTTGTATCAACGGGCTGGAGGGATATCAGGACGGCAGTATCAAGTTGGGCGGTATGACGGTAACGGATCGTGATTCGCAGGCGCGGGAGATTAGCCACTCGGTAGGCATGGTGTTCCAGAATTTTAATCTGTTCCCACATATGACAGCATTGGAGAATGTGATGCTGGCACCGCGTCGGGTACTGAAAAAGAGCACGACCGCGTGCCGTGAACTGGCGGCGTTGATGCTGGAAAAAGTTGGGCTGGCAGACCGGCTCGATTATTACCCGGCTAATCTTTCCGGTGGGCAGCAGCAGCGTGTGGCGATTGCCCGCGCGCTGGCGATGCAGCCGAAGGTATTGCTGTGCGATGAGATCACCTCGGCTTTGGATCCTGAGTTAGTGGGGGAAGTGTTGAAAGTCCTCGAACAGTTGGCGGCAGAAGGTATGACACTGATTCTGGTGACCCATGAGATGAATTTTGCCCGTGAAGTGGGTGACCGGGTGGTGTTTATGCATCAAGGGCGGGTGTGGGAGCAGGGCGAAAGTCGCGCCTTATTTGCTAATCCACAAACTACTGAATTAAAACAGTTTATATCATCGGTCCGTGGGTTGTAGGCCACATTTCACTGAATTATTTAAGGATGGAGATTTTCTATGTCGGCAATAAACCCTAACCCGCTGTTTTGTCAGATTAACCCACCGGCACGGTTGCTGATGGGGCCGGGGCCGATCAATGCCGATCCCCGGGTATTGCGGGCAATGGCCAGTCAGTTGATCGGGCAATACGATCCGGCGATGACAGAGTATATGAATCAGGTGATGGCGCTATATCGTGGGGTTTTCCGCACTGAGAATCAGTGGACGATGTTGATCGATGGCACCTCTCGTGCGGGTATTGAAGCGGTTTTGCTGTCGGCCATCCGCCCTGGCGATAAAGTTCTGGTGCCGGTTTTTGGCCGTTTTGGTCACTTATTGTGTGAAATTGCCCGCCGTTGCCGGGCCGAAGTCCACACTATCGAAGTGGCGTGGGGCGAGGTATTCAGCCCAGAAATGATTGAAGATGCTATCAAGAAAGTGCACCCACGGCTGCTATTGACGGTGCAGGGCGATACCTCAACCACCATGTTGCAGCCGCTGGCTGAGTTGGGCGAGATCTGTCGCCGCCATCAAGTGTTGTTTTATACCGATGCGACTGCATCGCTGGGGGGGAACCTATTGGAAACTGACGCCTGGGGGTTGGACGCGGTATCTGCCGGGTTGCAAAAGTGCCTTGGCGGGCCATCAGGCAGTGCTCCGGTAACCCTCAGCCCACAATTCGCTGAGCAAATTCGGCGACGCAAATGTATTGAGCAGGGGATCCGTACTCAGGATCATGCTGATGGCGACGAAGAGATGATCTATTCCAATTACTTTGATTTGGGCATGATCATGGATTATTGGGGGCCGGAGCGCCTGAATCATCATACCGAAGCCACCAGTATGTTGTTTGCGGCACGGGAATGCGCACGAGTAATACTGGAAGAGGGATTGGATAACGGTATTGCCCGTCATGCTTTGCATGGTGCAGCGTTGTTGGCGGGCATTCAGGGAATGGGGCTGGCGGTGTTCGGTGATATGAAGCACCGCATGAACAATGTGTTGGGGGTGGTTATTCCGACCGGTGTTCCTGGTGAGCAAGTGCGGCAACTGATGCTAAATGATTTTGGTATCGAGATTGGTACCTCATTCGGGCCGTTAAATGGCAAAATTTGGCGCATCGGCACTATGGGATATAACGCGCGTAAAGATTGTGTGATGCAAACGCTGGTGGCATTGGAGGCGGTATTAAACCGTTTAGGTTTTGCCACGGTTCAGGGCAACGGATTGCAAAGCGCGTGGAATGTCTATCAGGCTGAGAGTGATAAACCGGTTATTGATCCACTAAACGGAGCGAACTGATGGCTGTTACCCTGCCGGATGCCGAGGCAGAGCAGGCTGCATTACGGGTCTTGGCCCGTTGTGATGTGCTGGCGGCAATCAGTGAATCAGCGGATGCGCTGACGCGGGTGTACCTGTCTCCTGAACATTTGCGGGCAAATCAGCAAGTGGGTGAATGGATGCAGGCGGTCGGGATGCGCGTCTGGCAGGATGCAGTTGGTAATATTTGCGGCCGTTATGAAGGGCTGCAACCTGATGCGCCGGCCCTATTGTTAGGCTCTCATCTTGATACGGTGCGCAATGCCGGCCGTTACGATGGCATGTTAGGTGTATTAAGTGCGCTAGAAGTGGTGGGGTATTTGTATCGTCAGCAGCAGCGGCTGCCGGTGGCCATTGAGGTGATTGGTTTTGCCGATGAAGAGGGTACGCGCTTTGGTATTACCCTGCTGGGTAGTAAAGGTATCACTGGGTGCTGGCCGGCCGATTGGTTGAGTAAAACTGATGCTGAGGGTGTCAGTGTGGCGCAGGCCATGGAGAACCTTGATTTTGACCCCGCGGCTATTGTCAGTGCGCGACGTGAGGTGAGTGATTTTTGTGCTTATCTGGAGCTGCACATTGAACAGGGGCCGTGTTTAGAAAAGGCCGATTTGGCATTGGGCGTGGTGACGGCAATCAATGGCGCGCGCCGTCTGAATTGCCGATTTATTGGCTTAGCGGGCCACGCTGGTACGGTGCCGATGGGGCAGCGGCAAGATGCATTGGCCGGTGCGGCGCAATGGATTGGTGTCGTTGAACAGTTGACTGCTTGCTATGGTGAACATTTAGTGGCGACAGTTGGAACACTCAGTTGTTCGCCAGGTGCTGTGAATGTGATTGCCGCAGAGGTGGCTCTGACGCTGGATATTCGTGGCCCGCAAGACTGTCACGTGGACCAGTTACTGGCCAGTTTGTTGGCGCAGGCGCAAGTGATAGCAGCACAGCGCGGCCTGACTTTTTCATCAGAAGAGTTTTACCGTATCAGTGCTACCGAATGTGATATGGCTTTGCGCCAGCGAATCAACGCCAGTATTGATCGGGTACAGGGGCGCTCATTATTGCTGCCTAGTGGTGCGGGGCATGATGCCATTGCTGTTGCTGAGTGCTGGCCGGTAGGGATGTTGTTTGTGCGCTGCAAAGGAGGGGTAAGCCATCATCCTGATGAATCCGTCACGCATAGTGATATTGCGCTAGCCATTCAGGCTTATCTGGAAACGGTGCTATCCTGGCAACGGGTTTAATACACTGGGGGAGCACTTTTGCGGTACGGCTCCCCCTGGTTTTACCTTTACAACAATAAAAAATCATCAACATCGCGCCATGCCGGAAAGGCTTCGCGATAGCTCTGCAATGTTTCTAAAGACAACTCAGCATCCAGTTGCACAGCCAGTCCCGGTTCTGCTTGCGCCAACACCTGGCCTTGAGCATCCAGAATCACACTGTCGCCCTGATAGTGATGGCCGTTATCATCATCGCCGACCCGATTACATCCGGCGACGTAAGCCTGATTTTCTATCGCGCGCGCTGTCAGTAAACTTTGCCAGTGTTTGGCGCGGGGAGCAGGCCAGTTAGCGACATAGAGTGCTAAATCATAATCTTGCAAATTGCGTGACCACACCGGAAAGCGCAGGTCATAGCAAACTTGCATCAAAATTCGCCAGCCACGCCATTCCACCACCTTGCGCTCTTTGCCCGCTTGATAGTGGTGGTGCTCACCGGCCATGCGGAATAAGTGGCGTTTGTCATAATGATGAACGCGCCCATTCGGTTCAACCAGCAGGAAGTGGTTCACCGCACCCTCGGTGGTTTTCAGCGCCACACTGCCGCCAATCAGGGCATCAGTAACTGTGGCCCAATGGCGTAACCAGTTGATGACCTCACCTTCTGATAATGCATTTTCAGCCGCATTCATGGCAAAACCGGTGGTAAACATCTCTGGCAACACAATCACATCACGCTGCCGGAGTGGCTCCAACAGCATGTCAAAATGGCGCAGATTTGCCTGTGCATCCAACCATACCAATGGCTGTTGCAACAGGGTCAGTTTTAAAGTTGACACAATCGCTCCGCAGCAGCATCCAGCGTGGCATCCTGTTTGGCGAAGCACAGCCGGATCAGTTTATGGGGGAACGGGCCTTCACAAAATACCGATAACGGTATCGCTGCCACGCCGACATGTTCGGTTAACCATTGGCAGAATTCAACATCATCAAGATCAGAAACCGCGCTGTAATCGGCCAACAGGAAATAGGTGCCTTCACTCGGCAGAATTTTCAGGCGGCTGGTGGACAGCGCATTGACGAAGCGATCACGACGGGCGCGATAAAAATCGGGCAGTTGCTGCCAGTGCTCTGGTTGGGTATTGAGCATATCCGCCAATGCGAGCTGAACCGGCGTGCAAACCGAAAAGGTCAGATATTGATGAATTTTACGCACTTCGGCACTGATAGCGGCGGGGGCGATGCAATACCCCACTTTCCAACCGGTCATATGGAAGGTTTTGCCGAAAGAGGACACTGCAATGGCGCGTTGGCGCAGGTGCGGATGAGCCAGCACACTAGCATGGCCTGCGGCGCTAAAGCAGATGTGTTCGTACACCTCATCGCTCAGCACATAGATATTACGTTCAGCAATCACTTGCCACAGTTGTTCAAAGTCTTCCGCCCGCCAAACAGTCGCTGAAGGGTTATGCGGCGTATTGACGATAACCAGACGAGTACGTTCAGAAACCAGATCAGCAAATTCAGACCAGTCGGTGGCGAATGTCGGAGGTTTTAGTGCTATGCGCTTGAGTATGCCGCCCGCCAGTTTAACTACCGGTGCATAGCTGTCGTAACTGGGATCAAAGCAGATAACTTCGTCGCCTGGGCGCACCAGGGCGGTAATGGCGGCAAACAGGGCTTCGCTGGCACCGGTAGTGATGGTGATTTCGCTGTCGGCATCGGGCTGCCAGCCGTAGATTTTAGCCGTTTTCTCCGCAATTGCATTGCGCAGCGGTGCCACGCCGGTCATTGGGGCATATTGGTTTGCACCTTGACTGACATGATAGGCCAATTGCTGTTTCAAATAGTCTGGGCCATCAAAATCGGGGAACCCTTGCGATAAGTTAATCGCTTGGTATTTTTGCGCCAATGCACTCATTTGCGTAAAGATTGTGGTGCCTTGTGCCGGCAATTTACTGTCTGGAATAAAGGATAAAGTGCTCATGGCAGATGAATACTCCTGGCGCTGTATGTTGCCGTCAATATAACACGATGTTAAGATTTGGCAATCAAGACGCTTAGATGTTTAAACGGCTAAATGCTGTAATTTGCTAAGCATAGATAAAAATGTACTAAGGCTGATCGTCGGGCAAATTGCGGTTGCTAAATGTGATGACCCACCTACACCACAACAGGGATATGCAATGACAGAAAATGTACAACTTGGCGCGCTGTTAGCCGCCTGCCACTGGATCGGGGAGAAGGGCTGGTGCCCAGCGACCGGTGGTAATATGTCCCTGCGGCTGGACTCGACTCATTGTCTGGTTACTGAATCAGGTAAAGATAAAGGCAGCCTCACCGCTGACGATTTTCTACTGGTAGAAACCGCCAACAACCATGTTCCAAGTGGGCGCACACCCTCGGCAGAGACCGGGCTACATACCTTGCTTTATCGTCTGTATCCAGAGATCAATGCGGTGTTACATACTCACTCGGTGAATGCCACCGTGCTATCTCGGGTTGAGCGTAGCCATGAATTAGTATTGCAAGGCTATGAAATGCAGAAATCACTGTCGGGTCAGCGTAGCCATTTGGATGCGGTTGCCATCCCTATTTTTGATAATGATCAGGATATTCCGGCGCTAGCCCAACGGGTTGCCACACTGGCAGATAATAACCCGTTACACTACGGATTCTTGGTGCGCGGTCATGGCCTGTATTGCTGGGGAAATAGCGTGGTGGAAGCCCGTCGTCATCTGGAAGGGCTGGAATTCTTGTTCCAGTGTGAACTGCAACGCCGCTGGTTTGATCTCAATCCTAACGTGGGGGCTAAATGATCCAGGCTATTGTTACCGATATTGAAGGCACCACTAGTGACATCCGCTTTGTCCATCAGGTGCTGTTCCCCTATGCCCGCGAGCGACTGACGCCCTATTTGCGTGCACATCAGCAGGATGAAGAGATTGCCGTAGCGCTAACCAGTCTGCGCCATGAGCTTGCACAGCCGGGTGCTGATATTGAAACATTGATTACCGCGTTACATGGTTTTATGGATGAAGACCGTAAATCCACGGCGTTGAAAGCGATTCAAGGCATTATCTGGCGCACCGGTTATCTGCAAGGGGACTTTCGTGGTCATCTTTACCCAGAAGTGGCCCGGCAATTGGCCGACTGGCAGCAACAGGGTTTGGGGTTATATGTCTACTCTTCTGGCTCGGTTGCTGCGCAGAAACTGTTGTTTGGTTACAGCGATGCAGGGGATTTACGCCCGCTATTCAGTGGCTATTTTGATACCCATGTTGGGGGAAAACGTGAGGTGAGTTCTTATCAGAATATTGCTAGTCAATTAGCTATCGCCCCACAAGCACTGCTGTTTTTATCTGATATCCGCCAGGAGTTGGATGCCGCGCAACTGGCGGGTTGGCAAACTTGCCAACTGATTCGCGACTTACCTGATAACGAAAGCCGCCACCCACAGGTGAGCCGTTTTGATCAAATCGTTTTGGAGGATTTTACAGCATGAGCGGATTAACGATTTTTAGTGATGAGCAGCCGGAACAACCGTTGTGGCAAAGCCGTGATGCTGAAGAGATCCAGCAGCAACTGACTGCTATTGGTGTGCGCTTTGAGCGCTGGCAGGCAGATCGTGAACTGGGTGAAAATCCACAGCCGGAGGCGGTGATTGCAGCTTATCAACATGAGATTGACCGGCTGGTGGCGGAGAAGGGTTATCAGAGTTGGGATGTGATTAGCATGCGGCCTGATAACGTTCAGCGGGAAGTGTTGCGTGAGAAGTTTTTATCAGAACATACCCACGGCGAAGATGAAGTGCGCTTTTTCGTTGCAGGGGCAGGGCTGTTCTGTTTGCATCTGAACGGTAAAATTTATCAAATACTTTGTGAAAAGAATGACTTACTTTCTGTCCCTGCCGATACTCGCCACTGGTTTGATATGGGGTCTGCACCGAATTTCACGGCTATTCGGGTATTTGATAATCCTGAGGGGTGGGTGGCACATTTTACTGGCGATAAGATAGCCGATGCTTATCCACGTTTGGATTGATCACCTTCGTACTTTAAGCCGCAGCTAACACCGCTGCGGCTTCAATTGCTTTGGGGATAAAATTACAAACATTGCTCATTCTTAGCTTGGAAGAAGCCTGCCGCCACTTGTTCTGGGCTAATGACGCCGCTGTCTAATACCCAACCACTGATCAATGCCGCCGGTGTGACATCAAATGCCGGGTTATACACAACGGCATCTTCTGGTGCCCAATGGCAACTGCCAAAGCTGCCTGAGACACCGGTCACTTCACTGGCGGCACGCTGCTCGATTGGGATCGCTGCACCATTCGGGCAGTTTGGATCGTGAGTGGTGTGCGGAGCGGCAACATAGAACGGAATATTGTGATAGTGGGCCAACACCGCCAAACTGTAAGTGCCTATTTTATTTGCCACATCGCCGTTGGCGGCAATGCGATCCGCGCCGACCCAGATAGCATCCACTTTGCCCTGAGCCATCAGGCTGGCAGCCATCGAATCACAAATCAATTGATATGGAATACCTAACTCACCTAACTCCCAGGCGGTTAAGCGGCCGCCTTGCAGCAAAGGACGGGTTTCATCAACCCACACCTGGTTAATCTTACCTTGTTGATGGGCTTTTAATAATACGCCGATAGCGGTACCAATGCCCGCCGTAGCGAGCCCACCGGTATTACAGTGGGTTAGCAAGTTACTACCCGGTTTAACCAGTGCCGCCCCATGCCGGGCAATGCACTCACACAATTCTCGGTCTTCATCTACCAGATGTAGCGCCTCGCGAGCCAGGCTATCGACCCAGTTGGCTTGTAGCAAAGCCTGCTGCATCCGTGCCAGATTATTCATCAAGTTGACTGCCGTCGGGCGGGATTCACGCAGCGCGATGAGTGCCTGCTCAAGTTGAGCTTGCGGCAAACCACGTTCTGCCAGCAAAGCCAATAATAAACTTGCTGACAGTCCAATAAGCGGCGCGCCACGCACTCGCAATGTCTGGATATGGCCAATCAGTAATTCTACCGTATCAGCTAATAGCCACTCCTGACGCTGTGGTAATGCTTGCTGATCGAGTATCCAGAGCTGGCTATCGATAATTCTTAAGCTGGTGGTTTGTAAATCGAGCCTGTTAAGCGTCTGCATTGTCAGTTAAATCCATGTTGCGTTATTGCATCTGGTTTCTTATTCTGCCAACATATCTTATGGATGTGTAGACGTCTATATGGTTTTACGCCTAAATACGGATTTTTTTGCTCTAACAGAGAATAATTTCACAGCTAAGCAAGTAGTTGGCGGTGAGTGAACCAGAATCGGGTAAAGAATAAAGAGGTCGAAGATGTCGCGCTACCATACATTTACTGCTGCGGATGCTGTTGAATATGCTCGCCAATTTGGTCAGGTTGCTGATCCACTGACCTTAGTGACGGCCGATGAAATCGGGGATGGCAATCTTAATCTGGTGTTTAAAATCCGTGATGCGGCCGGTGTCAGTCGGGTGATTGTCAAACAGGCACTGCCTTATGTGCGCTGTGTTGGGGAGTCTTGGCCGTTGACCTTGGATCGCGCCAGAATTGAAGCGCAAACCCTGTTAACACACAGCCAATTCTGCCCGCAACACACGGTCAATGTGTTGCATCACGATGCTGAATTGGCGGTAATGGTGCAAGAGGACTTATCTGATCACCATATCTGGCGCAGTGAATTGCTGGCAGGTAAACACTATCCGCAAGCGGCGGGACAACTGGCTGAATATTTGGCGCAAACCTTATTCCATACCTCAGATTTTTATCAGTCAGCACAAGCTAAAAAAGCGGCAGTGAGCTGCTATACCAATCCAGAGTTGTGCCAGATTACTGAGGATCTATTCTTTACTGACCCTTATATTGATCATGAACGTAATAATTTTGATCCGGCATTACTCCCTGATGTACTGGCTCTGCGCCAGGATAATGCTCTCAAGGTGGCGGTGGCCTCACTTAAACATCGCTTCTTGAGTAAGGCCGAAGCATTGCTGCACGGGGATATTCATAGCGGTTCTATCTTCGTTGCTGAGGGGCGTTTAAAAGCTATTGATGCCGAATTTGGTTTCTATGGCCCAATCGGCTTTGATGTGGGTACCGCACTAGGGAATTTACTGCTCAATTACTGTGGACTACCCGGCCTGGCCGGCCCACGTGATGCCGCAGCCAGCCGCGAGCAACGGCTGAAAGATGTGCATATTATCTGGCAAACATTTTCCAGCCGTTTCGTGGCGTTAAGTCAGGAGAAAACGCAGGATTTGGCCTTAGCGACCGAAGGATATGTACCACAGTTCCTGCAACAGGTTTGGCAAGACGCGATAGGGTTTTGTGGTACTGAATTAATTCGGCGTACCATTGGCCTGGCACATGTTGCTGATCTGGATAGTATCGCTGATGAAGAGATGCGCCGGGAATGTCAGCGTCATGCGTTGAGTTTGGGGCGTAGCTTGATATTGGCCGCATCACACATTGATAACATTGATAATTTGATTGCTCGCATCAGGCAGAATGGATAGCAAAAATTATTCATGGTACCAGGTGATGGTCTGAACCAGAATATAGTGACCCCGTTAAGTAATGCGGGGTTTTTTATTATTTAAATTAC
>NZ_JAZGQE010000510.1:0-389 GCF_048593885.1 Yersinia sp. 1252 StPb PI
CTAACAAGAAATAATGATTTTTCACTCCAAACTAATTTATTAAAAGTGAATGTGACCAAATAATGGTTTTTTTTTGATAATTATAGTCAGACCAACTAGATAGAAAATAACATCAAGCGGTTTGTTAAGTTTTACTTGATTACGTTTAACGATAATACGCATATTTATCAGATATTTCTTGTTTTGTTTCTCAATGTAAAATGAATTGTTTTATTTCATACACTTTTAAAATCGGACAGTGGAAAAATCCGTGATCTCTGGACGATTGTTTATATTCCCTATATGACGCTATTTACTAGCATCTTATGCTGGTGTTTTACTTTAAAATAGAATAAGTACAAATTAAGGTGCTGCTGCTCTTGTACTAGATGCTGGGGTGTTTTTATAAC
>NZ_JAZGQE010000511.1:0-387 GCF_048593885.1 Yersinia sp. 1252 StPb PI
CCTTCTTCAACTTCTGCTTTGCTCACTGGGCAGCGGAAAATGCCGGTTATGAATTCACAGACGAATATACCCAGAAAAAAGAATTCAGGAACAACCTGACTATTCTGGCTGGATTTTTTGACGTCGTGACAACCATCAAAGGCGAAACAAAGGTGAGGGCAAAGAGCTTGGCTTACGCGAACATGGAGCCTGATGAGTTCGAACGCTGCTACAACGCAATGGTTAACGCCGCAATAAAAAACCTGTTCGGTCGCACGACGGATAGGAATGTTATTAATCAACTTTATAGCTACTTCTGAGGTGGCACATGATTACTCTGATATTAGTCGCAGCTTATTTCTGGATGGCTGGCGTTGTATCTGAATGGGCTCATGACATTCAAGGCAG
>NZ_JAZGQE010000512.1:0-387 GCF_048593885.1 Yersinia sp. 1252 StPb PI
CTATTGAAGGATATTCCTATGAAAAAGATTAACGTAATTATGCTCGCTGCAACCTCAGTATTATCAGCATGTTCCTTTTATGTATCAGCCGCTACGGTTGATGTATCGAAATTGATGAAGGATACAAGTTACACACAAAATACGTCCATGACCTCAGACTTGATGTTGATTAAGCACGGCGGCCATGGTGGTGGTCATGGAGGGAATGGAAACGGAGGCAACGGTAACGGCGGTAACGGCAACGGTGGTAATGGTAACGGTGGCAATGGGGGTAATGGCGGTAATGGTAACGGTGGTAATGGCAACGGCGGCAATGGGGGTAATGGTGGTAACGGGGGCAATGGTGGTAGTGGTAATGGTGGTAACGGCAATGGGGGGAATGGTAGC
>NZ_JAZGQE010000513.1:0-386 GCF_048593885.1 Yersinia sp. 1252 StPb PI
CTTGACGCTATAGCGGTGTTAGCTGCACTCACTCACCCGAATCACTGACTTGAGTCAGCTCATCGGGATTTGCTCGTTTGCTGCCTTGCTATAGCGCCAATGACTTTGGGTAACTGCCCTGGTGCTTGACGCTATAGCGGTGTTAGCTGCACTCACTCACCCGAATCACTGACTTGAGTCAGCTCATCGGGATTTGCTCGTTTGCTGCCTTGCTATAGCGCCAATGACTTTGGGTAATTGCCTTGGTGCTTGACGCTATAGCGGTGTTAGCGGCTCTTACTCACCCGAATCACTGACTTGAGTCAGCTCATCGGGATTTGCTCGTTTGCTGCCTTGCTATAGCGCCAATGACTTTGGGTAATTGCCTTGGTGCTTGACGCTATAGC
>NZ_JAZGQE010000514.1:0-385 GCF_048593885.1 Yersinia sp. 1252 StPb PI
TTGAAAATAAAGAAAATGAATGAACTCTTTGAATATTATTACTTGAAGATACCTCTGGTTGGAGAGATGATCATTAGGTTAAACATATCCCGTTATTTAAGAACATTAACTATTTTAAATGGCAATAACGTTGATTTAATCCAGGCAATAAAAATAAGTAACTCGGCATTGACGAATGAGTATATTAAATCACAGTTAAAAAGTACCGCTAAGTTAATTAACGAAGGCAGTAGTCTATCGTCTTGTTTAACTATTAGTCGAGTATTCTCACCTATGATAATACATATGATTGCATCAGGTGAACGAACTGGGACATTGGATGTTATGTTGGAAAAAGTGACTGCTGTCCAAGAAGATGAACTGATGCTTAAGATAAATATATTTA
>NZ_JAZGQE010000515.1:0-377 GCF_048593885.1 Yersinia sp. 1252 StPb PI
GAGGATTCGTGGCCCGTTGATGCAGTTTTGGCAACAGACGAGGAAGTCGCGATGTTCTGGAAACAGACGCCGCCAAATGGGGAAATGCTAGGCGTCATTGATGGACGTCCTGAGTGGGTAGATTTACCCCCTCTCACTCATGATGAGTTAGTCGCTAATGCTAATGCTAAAAAGAGCCAGTTAAAAGCGGTTGCTGACTCAGAAATTAGCTGGCGACAAGACTCGGTTGATGGTAATTACGCCGAAGGTAACGAGGCGGCAGAGCTTGCAGCGTGGAAGAAATACCGAGTGTTATTGATGCGGACTGATACATCAAAAGCACCTGATATTACTTGGCCTTCGGTTAATTAATTGTGAAAGAAGAAGCCGAGCTATTA
>NZ_JAZGQE010000516.1:0-376 GCF_048593885.1 Yersinia sp. 1252 StPb PI
CTCCGACTTCCTTGGTTTGGCATGTATATCGGTCATCCTTTTCCTACAAGCAAATAGCAAAGATCATTTGTAGTGTAAAAGTGATTAAAACTATCAATAATACCCATATGAAAATATTTGGCTGAGATATATTTTCCTTATATTCGCTTGTGCCTACAATATTATTACCTACCACGTCAAGACTATTTATTCCTCACATTATCCTCTTTAAAATAGCTACAATCCCTTGTTACACCTGGGATTTAACAGAATTCTTACAGAGACGCGATAGTAGTTAAAACTATTTACTTTGAACCATGTCACATAAATGGATATTGGTTTTATTAATTTCAAACTATTGGTCATGGATCTCGGAACTTAATATCAAAATAAATAG
>NZ_JAZGQE010000517.1:0-374 GCF_048593885.1 Yersinia sp. 1252 StPb PI
GTGACATCCATACCGTCTAATCTGTCGGCATTAATGGGATAGAAGTCTTCCGGCCCCTGGTAATACTCGATATCCAGTTCCATCAATAATTGAGCCATATGCCCTTCACCACCCGAATCCAGAGCAATGGTTGAACGGACTCGGGCAAACTGCTGTATCTGACGAGTGAGGTCATAACTGTTTATCACCGCCCGCTCAATTTGTTCTCGCAACCGTTCGAGCGCCAGCTCTGCCTTATTCGCCCCATCATTCACATTTTCGCCGTCAAGCTCCTGCAATCGCCCAGTGATACGCACGGTGGTAATGGTGTTGAACTGCGGGGCGTTGCGGCCTAATGACTGTTTTTCCTCGATAAGGGTTTGCACCAAGATAAC
>NZ_JAZGQE010000518.1:0-374 GCF_048593885.1 Yersinia sp. 1252 StPb PI
CTAATGAAACAATTATCAGAGCGAAAAAAATATTTGACAAGATAAAATAGGCTAAAGGTAAGTAAAATATATTTCCTTGAGCGAAAATATTTACAATTAATAATCCTAGCTGATAAAAAATAACAAAACCTAATATTGGGAAACTTCTGGTGTTGAAAGCTGTGTCAATAAATCCTTTGCTAAGTAGTTTTTCAGTCCAGAGAGCATCTTCAGCGTACAGTGTTGGATAAGTAATAGGGTCCAAATTCCTCAACATAAAGATAGCGAAAGATGTAACGAATAGTAATATCAAGAATAGCACATTCTGATAATTCAGCTTAAAACTCACTTTCTGATTCATTAAGTATTCCTAACTATAACTTTCGAAACAACAT
>NZ_JAZGQE010000519.1:0-372 GCF_048593885.1 Yersinia sp. 1252 StPb PI
CCCGTCAGGGTTTCACGCTTGAATTTTGAGGGGCTGTATTTAAATTGCCCCGCAACCATGATGGTCAGGCCGTCAACGGTGACATAAGCTGTTCCCGCGAGGCGATTGGATGTATCACCCATGATAATGAATCCTTATGCTGATGCCTGGAGGCGGAATTGGTTGAGAACAGCGAAGATACGCAACTGATTGATCAGGACACCGGTCCACAGCACATCAACTCTATTCGGGTTACTGGCGCTTTTTTCGACCTTCAATCCCTTGGCAAACCCTTTGGCATCCTGCACATAGCCGTTAAATTCCAACGTCTGGTACTGGGCAATCAATTCAGCGCGGATCACGTTCGGGGTAATAATCGCCGAGCCGGGGGCA
>NZ_JAZGQE010000051.1:0-26860 GCF_048593885.1 Yersinia sp. 1252 StPb PI
TGCGGCGCTGATAGAAAATACTTTCTGGCGTGATGTCAGCTTCGGTCAGCTTGCGTGGTTTGGTACTGCTACCACGAAGACTATTTTTTGAATGAGAGAAAAAGTTGTGCATAGACCTACTCCATTGGGCAGGGGAGTCATACTGACCGTTATGGTATTAATCATGGCGGCTTATGGACACAAGTGCGAGGCTGCTGGGAAAAATATGAAATTTCTGAGAGCGGAGTGATAGGGCCGGGTGATAACAATATCCACCCGGTGACTTTTGCAAAATCAATAATTAGCGAACTTTAACCAACGTCCGGCCAGTAACTTCATTCGCCAGCAGGCGTGCGGCGATAGTTGGAGCATCTGCTAGTGTGATTGATTGTGATGCCTGCTGATAGAAGCTGTCAGGTAAGATTTTCAGCAGCCGCTGCCAGGCTTGCTGGCGGCGCGGTTGAGGTGTCATCACCGAATCCACGCCCTGCAAGCGCACGTTGCGCAGAATAAATGGCATCACGGTGGTGGGCAGAGTATAGCCACCCGCCAAGCCACAGGCGGCAACGGTGCTGTTGTAATTCATCTGTGCCAGCACTTTGGCCAGCAATTTGTCACCGACAGTATCGATTGCACCAGCCCACAACTGTTTTTCCAGTGGGCGCGACGCATCAAGATAATCATTGCGAGAGAGCACCCGATGCGCCCCGAGACTTTTCAAATAGTCACTGTTGCTGTCACGACCCGAGATCGCCGCAATCTGGTAACCGAGCGCCGACAGTAAGGCAATTGCGGTGCTACCTACGCCACCACTGGCACCGGTGACCACCACTTCGCCGCTTTCAGGGGTGACACCGCCGTCTTCCAAAGCCATGACGCACAACATGGCAGTGAACCCTGCGGTACCGATAATCATGGCTTTTCGGGGTTCCAATCCTTCAGGCATGGGGACCAGCCAGTCGCCATTAACACGCGCTTGCTCGGCTAAACCGCCCCAATGATTTTCGCCCACCCCCCAGCCGGTCAGTAACACTGACTGACCGATATGAAAACGTGGGTCTTCACTGCTGTGAACCGTGCCAGCAAAATCAATGCCCGGAACCATAGGGAATTCGCGGATAATCTTCCCTTTGCCGGTGATGGCTAGCGCGTCTTTATAATTCAGGCTGGACCAATTGACATCAACCGTGACATTACCGGCTGGCAATTGCGAGGGCGATATTTCACGCACTTCGGCGACAGTACGGCCTTCAATTTGCTCAAGTACAAGTGCTCGCATGTATCACTCTCCCGATATATTTTTCTGCAACGCCAATAACGTTGGGTATAAATAGTGTGGATAATTCAAAAAAGGGATGGGTTAAGAGTGAGCTAATATAGCGGTAACAGCAACCTTCGAGCCTGATCAAGAACAAAAATCAATTCATTGATTTTTATCATGGCTATCCTTTGAAGAGGGACTAATCGAACATCAGGGAAAGGGGCGAAAATATTGTGTTATTGTCGCATTATGAAGTAAAAAGTCAGTTTTATAGCCTATTTTTGTCATATAGTGTGCTCCTCAAGGGAAATGAGGGCTTTTCTTCACTTAATTGCGCTTCGCAAGGCTAAGGGATGCGATTTACAACCAAACTTTCTGCGTTTATGACGCTACTGGTCGTCTCGGCTATGTGCTTAGTGCTACTGGGTAGCACGGTAAGTTTCTTCTATTTGTGCCAGAAAAAAATGGAGCATCGTCTTCAAAGTATCGTGACAGCTTATGATCAGTCGCTTCTGCTGCAACCGGCGGATAAAGCGCGAGAGTGGCTGCCTATTATGATGCGAACAGTTGGTGTGGTGGAGCTCAGCATCCAGGATCAAGCCAACACGCTATATCATCTCAAGCTCCCTGCAATTTATACACCCTGGAATAGCGAAAGTAGGCACCGCAACCTGGTGGTACCGATGCTGCATCAACCCGGGGCTTCGATGCATTTCACCTATATTGACCCTTTGAGCAGCTACGCCCGCTCTCTTTACGCTGCGGCTATTTTATCGCTGGTGGTTGTGGTGATTGCCATGATGCTACTGCTAAGTTTTCGCTGGTTGCGTGATCAGACTGCAGGCCAGGAAAAACTGGAGCGCCGAGCGAGGCGTATTCTTAACGGCGAACGTGAATATGCTATCAGTAGCGACGGACATGAATGGCCGCCTTGCGCCAGTCGTGCCATTGATCGGCTATTGGCCGAATTGATAGAGGTGAGGGAGGAGCGTAACCGTGTTGATACACTGATTCGCGCTTTTGCCGCCCGAGATGCCAAAACCGGTCTCAGTAATCGCCAGTTTTTTGATAATCAACTGACTACCCAATTGGAGGAAGAGGGCGCCCATGGGGTAGTAATAATGGTGCAGTTGCCTGATTTTGATAGTTTAAATGATACGGATGACCATCAGCAGGTACAAGAACTGATGCATTCGTTGATTAACCTGCTTTCTTCTTTTGTTGCTCGTCATCCCTCTGCACTATTAGCGCGTTACCATCAGAGTGATATCGCGATTTTGCTGCCCCATAAGACGCTGAAAGATGCCGATGTTATGGCTGCCCAATTGGTTCATGCGGTCGGGGCGTTACCTGAACCCCATGTTATTGACCGCGAATCATTGCTGCATATGGGGATTGTGGCGTATCGCAGTGGTGAGTCCGTTGAACAGATTATGGATAATGCTGGACAAGCGACTAAAAATGCGGCGATGTATGGGGGGAATGGCTGGTATGTATTCGATACTCAAGTGTCAGAAAAAGGGCGTGGTAGTGTCAAATGGCGCACTTTGCTGGAGCAGACGCTGGCTAACGGCGGGCCAAGGCTTTATCAGAAGCCGGTGATTACTGTTGACGGTAAAATTCATCACCGTGAAATAATCAGCCGTATATATGATGGTGAGCAAGAGTTGTTGGCTGCTGAATTTACACCATTAGTGCAGTTGCTCGGTCTGGCTGAGCGTTATGACCGTCAAAAAATTGATCGGATAATTCCTTTATTAGCTTTATGGCCGGACGAAACTCTGGCATTTTCTATCTGCGTTGATTCATTATTGCAGCGTTCTTTCCAGCGTTGGCTGCGTGATACGCTCTTACAGTGCAGAACGTCTGATAGAAAGCGCATTATCTTTGAACTTGCAGAGGCAGATGTGTGTCAACATATCGACCAAATCCGTCCGATGATGCGTTTATTGCTCGGCGTGGGCTGCAAGGTGATGGTGTCGCAGGCCGGATTAACGGTTGTTAGCACCTCTTACATCAAATCACTGCGGGTTGAAATGATTAAACTTCATCCTGGGTTAGTAAGAAGCATTAATTTACGTTATGAAAATCAGTTGTTTGTGGAAAGTCTGACCGGTGCCAGTGCAGGGACGAATACAAAAGTTTTTGCCGCAGGAGTGCTTACCCGTGAAGAATGGCAAACGCTGAAGGATAAGGGGATTTATGGTGGACAGGGCAATTTTTTTGCTCCGCCAACACTTTTAAACCCCGGAAAGAAAAAATATTCGTATTAGGAGTATGTTTAGCCTGATCGTTGAGCAAAAATTAACGTAGAATGTGCCAGTCATTTCCGTAAATCGTTGGTGGGCGCTTACTTCCGACGAGAATCAGGTTAAATGTTAGATTTTATGTGCTGTGTTACGCCGGTCGTTACGCAGAATCTGTGTTGTGCCGAGGGTTTATTCAACCTTTTCAAGCGACATGGGTTCGTGATGGGACGAGATGTCAACAACGCAGCTACTTTTTCACCGAATCAGGACGTTTTTGCGCCTTGTCGCTGCTTCGTGTGGTTGGTAAAGTAGGCGGATTTTATTTTCCGCCCCCAGCTTGCAGGATTATCCTTTCGTTATGTTTAAGAAATTTCGTGGCATGTTTTCCAACGACTTGTCCATCGACTTGGGTACCGCCAATACCCTTATTTATGTTAAAGGACAAGGCATTGTACTGAATGAACCTTCAGTGGTTGCTATTCGCCAGGATCGTGCCGGTTCACCGAAGAGCGTTGCGGCTGTGGGCCATGATGCCAAACAGATGCTTGGGCGCACCCCCGGCAATATCGCAGCTATTCGCCCAATGAAAGACGGCGTTATTGCCGATTTCTTTGTTACCGAGAAAATGCTGCAACACTTTATCAAGCAGGTTCACAGCAACAGCTTTATGCGCCCAAGTCCGCGTGTATTGGTGTGCGTACCGGTCGGGGCTACTCAGGTTGAGCGCCGTGCGATCCGTGAATCGGCTCAGGGCGCTGGCGCTCGTGAAGTGTTTTTGATTGAAGAGCCTATGGCTGCGGCCATTGGTGCCGGGCTGCCGGTTTCTGAAGCAACCGGTTCGATGGTTGTGGATATTGGTGGCGGTACCACAGAAGTGGCCGTTATCTCTCTGAACGGCGTAGTTTACTCTTCTTCTGTCCGTATCGGTGGCGACCGCTTTGATGAAGCGATCATTAATTATGTGCGCCGTAACTACGGTTCATTGATTGGTGAAGCGACTGCCGAACGTATCAAGCACAGCATCGGTTCTGCTTATCCGGGTGATGAAGTTCTGGAAATTGAAGTGCGCGGTCGTAACCTTGCTGAAGGTGTACCTCGTGGCTTTACACTGAACTCCAATGAGATCCTTGAAGCGCTGCAAGAGCCGCTGACGGGTATCGTTAGCGCGGTAATGGTTGCGCTGGAACAGTGCCCGCCAGAATTGGCCTCTGACATCTCTGAACGCGGTATGGTGCTGACCGGTGGTGGCGCATTGCTGCGTAACCTGGACCGCCTGCTGATGGAAGAGACCGGTATTCCGGTAGTGGTGGCAGAAGATCCATTGACCTGTGTCGCTCGCGGCGGTGGCAAAGCGTTGGAAATGATCGACATGCATGGCGGCGATTTGTTCAGCGAAGAATAATAGTCAGCCAAAAAGGAGGAGAACTAGATCAGATGAATCGATATCCAGCTTACTCAACGTAAGAAGGATAAATTCGTCCGATTTAGCGCCTCCTTTTGTCGTCGAGGAATACGCATAATTTATGAAGCCGATTTTTAGCCGGGGTCCATCCCTGCAACTGCGACTGTTCTTTGCCGTTCTTGCAGCCATTGTTTTGGTTATCGCTGATAGCCGATTGGGCACGTTTGTCAAAATACGTACCTATATGGACACTGCCGTTAGCCCTTTCTATTTTCTGGCCAATGGGCCACGCAAAGTTCTCGACAACGTTTCTGAAACTCTGGCTACCCGTGAACAGCTAGAGTTGGAAAACCGTGCGTTACGCCAAGAGTTGTTGCTTAAAAATACTGACCTTCAGTTGCTCGGGCAATTTAAGCAGGAAAATAACCGCTTACGTGAATTGCTGGGTTCTCCTTTGCGTCAGGATGAACAAAAAATGGTCACGCAGGTGATGTCCAGCGGGACAGATCCTTACAGTGATCAGGTGGTTATCGATAAAGGTTCTAACAACGGGGTATACGAAGGCCAGCCGGTTATTAGTGACCGGGGTGTGGTCGGCCAGGTTGTCGCGGTGAGTAAACTAACCAGCCGTGTATTATTAATTTGTGATGCCTCCCATGCGCTACCTATTCAGGTGCTGCGCAATGATATTCGTGTGATTGCCGCAGGGAGTGGCTGTACCGATGATTTATTACTAGAGCATTTACCCAGCAATACAGATATTCGCGTGGGTGATGTATTAGTGACATCCGGGTTAGGTGGACGTTTCCCTGAAGGTTATCCGGTCGCGGTGGTCTCTTCTGTCAAAGTTGATAATCAGCGGGCTTATACCGTGATTCAGGCTCGACCAACCGCTGATTTACAGCGCCTACGCTACTTGTTGTTATTGTGGGGGGCCGACCGTAATGGCGAGATGCCATTGCCGCCAAATGAAGTTCGCCGCGTAGCCAATGAACGACTGGCTCCGATGATGTCACAAGTGCTGCCTGCCGCAGATGCTATGGGGCCACCGGCACCATCGGCCGCTACAACCGCCACACCAACAGCAGTGACTGCACCGGGAGTATCGCCATGAACCGTTACAGCAGCAATGGCCGTTGGGTTATCTGGTTATCCTTCCTGATTGCCATGGTGCTGCAAATTATGCCGTGGCCGGAACAGATTTATATGTTCCGACCGTCATGGCTGGCATTGGTATTAATTTATTGGGTGATGGCATTACCCCACCGTGTGAATGTTGGCACTGGCTTTGTTCTCGGGCTGATTATGGATCTTATTTTGGGTTCAACACTTGGGGTCCGGGCGCTGGCACTCAGTATTATTGCTTATCTGGTCGCTTTTAAGTTTCAACTATTCCGCAATATGGCACTGTGGCAGCAGGCACTCATCGTGATGCTGCTTTCGCTTACCATGGATGTCGTGGTGTTCTGGTCTGAGTTTTTAGTGATTAATGTTTCATTCCGCCCAGAAGTATTCTGGAGTAGTGTAGTTAACGGTATTTTGTGGCCTTGGCTATTTTTGTTAATGCGTAAAATTCGCCGCCAATTTGCGGTGCAATAAGGACTTAAGACCCATGACTGCCCTGTATCTTGCCTCTGGCTCTCCGCGTCGCCGTGAATTACTGGCCCTGCTTGATGTCCCTTTTGAGGTACTGAAAACCGAGGTCGAAGAGCAACGCCATCCAGATGAAAGTGCGCAAGAGTATGTCCGGCGCTTAGCGTTGGAGAAAGCTCAGGCTGGGGTGAAGGTCGCACCACAGGATCTGCCGGTATTAGGGGCCGATACCATCGTGGTGTTAAATGGGCAAGTTTTAGAAAAACCACGGGATAAAGCCGATGCGCAGCGAATATTGAATGCGCTGTCCGGTCAGCAACATCAGGTGATTACTGCGGTGTCTCTGGCTGATCGGCAAGATGTGTTATCTGCCATGGTGGTGACAGATGTGACATTTCGTGTGTTATCCCAGTTGGAAATCAGTGACTATATTGCTACCGGTGAACCCATGGACAAAGCGGGCGCTTACGGTATTCAGGGGAAAGGTGGTTGTTTCGTCAGAACTATTACCGGCAGTTACCATGCCGTAGTGGGGCTGCCGTTGGTAGAAACCCATGAATTACTAAGTAATTTCATTGCGCTACGTAATGTGAGAGGAATACATGACAGCTGAATTACTGGTCAATATCACACCGTCTGAAACGCGAGTTGCCTACATTGATGGTGGCATCTTGCAAGAAATACACATTGAGCGAGAAGCGAAAAGAGGGATCGTCGGTAATATCTACAAAGGTCGTGTCAGCCGGGTTTTACCGGGTATGCAAGCGGCGTTTGTCGATATTGGTCTGGATAAGGCCGCCTTCCTCCATGCCTCCGATATCATGCCCCACACCGAATGCGTGGCCGGGGATGAACAGAAAAATTTCAATGTGCGCGATATCGCTGAACTGGTGCGCCAGGGGCAGGATTTAATGGTGCAGGTGGTGAAAGACCCCCTCGGCACTAAAGGCGCACGTTTGACCACGGATATCACTCTACCCTCTCGCTATCTGGTACTCATGCCAGGAGCGGCCCATGTTGGGGTGTCGCAGCGAATTGAAAGTGAAGTCGAACGCGAACGCCTGAAAAAAACCGTGGCGGCTTACTGCGATGAACAGGGCGGTTTTATTATCCGTACTGCCGCTGAAGGAATTGGCGAAGAAGAGCTATCAGCCGATGCTGCCTTCCTCAAACGCCTGTGGACTAAAGTCCAGGAGAGGAAGAAACGCAATATCACCAAATATAAGTTGTATGGCGAGATGGCACTGGCGCAACGCGTACTGCGTGATTTTGCCGGTGCGGCACTGGATAAAATCCGAATCGACTCCAAGCTGACTTATGACCTGCTGGTGGAATTTACCAGCGAATACATTCCTGAAATGACCGCAAAGCTGGATTTGTACTCGGGCAAACAGCCGATTTTCGATCTTTACGATGTCGAAAATGAAATCCAGCGCTCATTGGAACGTAAAGTTGAGCTAAAATCAGGTGGTTACCTGATTATTGATCAAACTGAAGCCATGACCACCGTGGATATCAACACCGGTGCTTTTGTGGGTCATCGTAATCTCGACGAGACTATTTTCAATACCAATATTGAAGCCACTCAGGCCATTGCCCGCCAGCTACGTATGCGTAATTTGGGGGGGATTATCATTATTGATTTCATTGATATGAGTAATGAAGAGCATCGTCGTCGTGTATTGCATTCATTAGAACAGGCATTGAGTAAAGATCGGGTAAAAACCAGTATTAATGGTTTCTCTCAGCTAGGCTTAGTCGAAATGACCCGCAAACGCACGCGGGAGAGCATCGAGCATGTTTTATGCAACGAATGTCCAACCTGCCGTGGTCGTGGCACCGTTAAATCGGTAGAAACCGTGTGCTATGAGATATTGCGTGAAATTGTCCGAGTTCACCACGCTTACGATTCTGATCGCTTCCTGGTCTATGCGTCTCCAGCGGTAGGAGAAGCACTGAAAGGTGAGGAGTCACATGCTCTGGCTGAAGTGGAGATCTTCGTCGGCAAGCAGGTCAAAGTGCAGATTGAACCACTGTATAACCAAGAACAGTTTGATGTGGTGATGATGTAAGATTTCCCGCTGCCACACTTGCAGCGGATAGCAAGGAGAGATGTGTGAGGCGACTGCCCAGGATAATATTTGCGACAGGCGCCACAATGATTGTTGTGGTGGCACTGTTGGTCAGTGGGCTACGCATGATGCTGCCTCTCATCAACGACTATCGTCTGCAAATCGTGGCCAAGGTTCAGTCCATCAGCGGTATTCCACTGGAAGTGGGGTTCATGCAGGGATCGTGGGAACCGTTCGGCCCAACGTTGGAATTGCGCGATATTCGCGCTAAATTGCCGAAAGCCGATTGGCAGGTGCAGCGGGTGACCCTTGCGCTTGATGTGTGGCAGTCACTGTTGCACTGGCGCTGGCAGTTCCGCGATATGACCTTCTATCAGTTACAGCTAGATTTGAACACCACACTGGATATGCAGCAAAACAGCAGCCGCAATCTTGAAGCGAGTAATCTGACTGATATCTTCTTGCGCCAATTAGATCACTTTGATCTGCGTAACAGCCGTGTCTCATTCCTCACCCCATCTGGCCCGCGCGCTGAATTAGAGATCCCACAGCTCACCTGGCTTAACTCCCGGAACCGGCATCGCGCCGAGGGGCAGATTAGCCTGTCGACCATTAATGGTCAGCACGGTGTGGTGCAGGTGCGGATGGATCTACACGATAATCAGGGCATCCTCAATAATGGCATGGTCTATATGCAGGCCGACAAGATCGACCTGAAACCGTGGATCAGCCGCTGGCTGCACACCAATACCGGGCTGGATAATGCGGAATTTAGCCTGGCGGCCTGGCTGAGTATCAAGAGTGGCACTATTTACAGTGGCAATGTGTTACTCAGTGAGGGGCAGGCCAATTGGACTGTCGCGGGCAAATCACATCAGTTGGCGGTAGATAATTTTGTGTTGGAAGGCCGCCGTCAGGGTAATGGCTGGCAGGTTGATGCGCCGGAGCTAAGACTGAAAACCGATGGTCAGGCATGGCCTAAAGGGCATTTATCTGCCCTGTGGTTACCGGAAAACACGCAGTTTATTGGCCCAGACCAATCCCAGGAGTTACGCATTCGCGCCGCCAATATTCAGTTGGAGCGGGTGGGGCCACTGTTACCGACCTTGTCACTTTTTACCCCTGAGCTGATGAATCGTTGGGCGGATTTGCGGCCACAAGGGAATATCGATGCACTGGCATTGGACATTCCTATCAGCCAACCAGAAAAAACCCGTTTTCAGGCTAAATGGCACAATATCAGTTGGCAACAATGGGATTTGTTGCCGGGGGTTAATAATTTTGCCGGTGCGCTGAGCGGTTCCGCAGCGCGTGGGCGGTTGGATATCAATCTCAAAGACAGCCTATTACCCTATGGTGATATGTTCCGCGCGCCGCTGGAAGTCAGTCAGGCCAGTGGTGCAGTCAACTGGCAGATTGATGATAAAGGCTGGGAACTGTGGAGTGACCAGCTCGATGTCCGAGCTAAATCGCTGTGGGGCAACGGCAGCTTCCACTATCAGCAACCTGATATTGGGCAGCCATGGCTGAAAATCCTGACCGGCATCCGCCTGTATGATGCGGCCGATGCATGGCGCTATTTCCCTGAACCGCTGATGGGTAAGAAGTTGGCAGATTATCTGACCGAGGCGTTACAGGGTGGGCAGGTAGACAACGCAACACTTATCTATAACGGCAATCCTCATGATTTCCCTTATAAACATAAAGAAGGCCAGTTCCAGGTTTATGTGCCACTGCGTAACGCCACCTTCCAATTCCAACCAGATTGGCCTGCGTTAGAGAATTTGGCTATCGACCTCAATTTCCTCAACGAAGGTTTGTGGATGGATGCCCCTCACGCGATGTTGGGTAAGGTCACTGGCAGTAATATCAGCGCGATTATCCCTGACTATCTGAAAGAAAAGCTGTATGTCGACGCCGAAGTGGTTGGCGAAGGGCGTGATATTCATGACTACTTTACGGCGACACCACTGCATGATTCTGTGGCGGAAACACTGGAAGAGCTGCAAGTCGGCGGTAAAGTTAGTGGGCGCTTACATTTGGATATTCCGTTGGAAGAAGACCGTATTACCCACGCCAGCGGCGAAGTGACGCTCAATAACAACAGCTTGTTGGTGAAGCCATTGCAAAGCCAACTGGAAAACATCAGTGGCAAGTTCCGCTTCAACGATGGCAATCTTGCTAGCGATACCTTATCTGCTAACTGGTTTGGGCAGCCATTGGCGGTTGATTTCACTACGCAAGAGCAGCCAAAAAACTTTTTGGTGAATGTTGGGTTGCGTGGTGACTGGTTACCGGCCAAGTTGCCCGGTGTTCCCGCTGATGTTGCGAAATTGCTCAGTGGTAGCGCCAATTGGCAAGGCAAAGTCGCCGTACAATTACCGAAAAATGGCAAGCCAGACTATAAAATTGATCTGACGGCTGACCTGAAGAAAGTAAGCAGTCACTTACCTGCTCCACTAGATAAAACAAGTGGTCAGACATTACCTATGCATGTACAGGTGGTGGGGGGGCTGGAGGCGTTTACCCTCTCCGGCAGTGCTGGCAGCAACAATACATTCAACAGCCAATGGTTGTTGCAAAAAGAACAAGTAGAGCTGGCGCGGGCTATCTGGCAATCCGACAGCAAAAAAGTCCCGCCACTGCCGGAGGATAAAGGTTTGGTCCTTAAACTACCGGCACTGGATGGTGAGAGTTGGTTGGCGTTGCTGGCAGCGGAGTTTACCAGTGTCAGCGCACCTTTTAGCGCATCAGTACCACCAAAAATAAAAGGCAATAAATCCAATGTCATCCTTCCTACCCGGCTGACTTTACAGACACCACAGCTTTTGGTCGGTGGGCAGGCTTGGCACCAACTGACACTGCTGGTTGAGCCATTATTAACCGGTACTCAGGTCACGGCAAAAGGTCAGGAAGTGGATGGTAGCCTGCTGATGGCCGAACATGGGCCATGGCATGCTGATATCGATTATCTTTATTACAACCCGCAATGGACCACGCACGAAGCACAAGATCCTCTGGCGCAAGCTGCGTTGCAGGAGCCACAAACTGCCAGTAAAATTTCGTTCCGTGATTGGCCTGCGCTGCAATTACGCTGCAAATCTTGTTGGATTCTGGGGCAAAATGTCGGGCGTATTAACGCAGATCTGACGCCGAAAGGCTCGGTGCTGGCGTTAACTAACGGCTTGATTGAGGCTGGCAATGGGCGGGCTAAAGTTTCCGGCCAATGGCAGCAAGACAGCAGTGGTGATAAAACCGCGCTTAATATCGCGCTGAGCGGGCCAAAAATCGATGAAACCATTTCGTTCTTCGGTCTGACAACCCCGATAAAAAATGCCTCTTTTGATATCAATGCCGATGTTAACTGGCGTGGAGTCCCGTGGCAGCCACAGATTAATACCCTGAATGGGACATTAAAGAGTAGATTGGGCAGAGGCCAACTGAGCGATCTCGGTGGTGGGCGCGCCGGTCAGCTACTGCGTTTGGTCAGCTTTGACGCACTATTACGTAAGCTCCAGCTTGATTTTAGTGATACGTTTAGTCGTGACTTTGCGTTTGATTCTATTCGTGGCACGGCCAACATTAAAAATGGTGTAATGCACACCAATGATTTAGTGGTGGATGGATTGGCGGCCGATATTGCCATGAGTGGTAATGTGGACTTGGTTAAACGCCAGATAGCCATGGAAGCGGTTATTACACCAGAGATTTCTGCCACTGTCGGCGTCGCAACAGCCTTTGCGATCAACCCAGTGGTTGGGGCTGCGGTATTTGCGGCCTCGAAGATATTAGGGCCATTATGGAGCAAGGTTTCGCTGATTCGTTACCAGATTACCGGTAGCTTGGATCAACCAACCATCCATGAAGTATTACGCCAGCTAAAGGAGAGTAAGGCGCCATGAAAAATGCCAATGTTGCATTATTGCAGTTATGCAGCGGTGAAAATACCCGTGACAATCTGGCTCAAATTGAGCAGCAGATCAAACAGTTAAACTCTGGTATTAAACTGGTTATGACGCCGGAAAATGCCCTGTTATTTGCCAATGCTGCCTCTTATCGGCACCATGCCGAGCAACATAATGACGGGCCGCTGCAACAGCAAATTCGCGAGATGGCACGCCATTACGGTGTGTGGATTCAAGTTGGCTCCATGCCGATGATAAGCCGCGAGTCACCGGAGCTTATCACTACCAGTAGCTTGCTGTTTGATGACCAGGGCGAACTTAAAGCTCGTTACGACAAAATTCACATGTTTGACGTGGATATTAACGATATTCATGGCCGCTATCGTGAATCTGATACTTATCAGCCGGGTGAACAACTGACGGTGGTTGATACACCGGTAGGCCGCTTGGGCATGACGGTTTGTTATGATTTACGTTTCCCAGGCTTATTCCAGGCTTTGCGGGCGCAGGGGGCTGAGATTATTTCAGTGCCGGCGGCCTTTACCAAAATGACCGGTGAAGCTCACTGGGAGATTTTATTGCGCGCACGGGCGATTGAAAACCAGTGCGTGATACTGGCCGCAGCACAGGTAGGGCGTCATGGGGCCACCCGCCGCACCTGGGGCCACACTATGGCGGTTGATGCCTGGGGTAAAATATTAGGGCAGAACCCAGATGCGGTTGCTGCCTTAAAAGTAAAAATTGAAACCACAGGTTTGAATACTATCCGTAATCAGATGCCAGTGTTGCAGCACAATCGCTTCCTGCCATCTCCGTTGCCGTCATCTCATAAACCATCATCTAATTAAAGAGTGAAAACTATGAGCCTCTCGTTTGTCAGTGAGCAGTTACTCGCTGCTAACAAGCTGAACCATCAGGACTTGTTCTCAGTGTTGGGGCAATTGTCTGAACGCCGCCTCGATTATGCTGACCTGTATTTCCAGTCCAGCTACCACGAGGCCTGGGTGTTGGAAGACAGCATCATCAAAGATGGCTCGTACAATATTGATCAGGGTGTGGGTGTGCGCGCGGTCAGTGGTGAAAAGACCGGTTTTGCTTATGCCGACCAAATCACCCTGAATGCTTTACAGCAAAGTGCTCATGCCGCACGCAGTATTGTGCGTGATAACGGTAACGGTAAAGTGCATACCTTGGGCGAGATTCACTATCAGGCGCTCTATCCGCTGCTCGATCCACTACAAAGTTTGTCACGCGAAGATAAAATTGCGCTGCTCCATCGGGTCGATAAAGTGGCCCGTGCTGCTGATAAGCGGGTGCAGGAAGTCAGTGCCAGTTTGACCGGCGTCTATGAGCAAATCCTGGTCGCGGCCACCGACGGCACGCTGGCGGCAGATGTGCGCCCATTGGTGCGGCTGTCGGTCAGCGTATTGGTGGAAGACAACGGCAAACGCGAACGCGGTGCCAGTGGTGGTGGTGGTCGTTTTGGTTATGACTACTTCCTCGAAACGGTGGACGGTGAAGTGCGTGCCGATAACTTTGCCAATGAAGCGGTCAGAATGGCACTGGTAAATCTGTCGGCTGTTGCCGCCCCTGCCGGTGCTATGCCAGTCGTCTTAGGCGCAGGTTGGCCGGGGGTGCTGCTGCACGAAGCGGTAGGTCACGGGTTGGAAGGTGATTTTAACCGTCGTGGCAGCTCAGTCTTCAGCGGCCAAATGGGTAAATTGGTGGCGTCAGAACTGTGTACCGTGGTGGACGATGGCACCATGCAAGGCCGCCGTGGCTCGCTGGCTATCGACGATGAAGGGGTGCCGGGCCAATACAACGTGCTGATTGAGAACGGTATTTTGAAAGGTTACATGCAGGATAAGTTGAACGCGCGCCTGATGGGTGTTGCACCGACCGGTAATGGCCGCCGTGAATCCTACGCGCACTTGCCAATGCCACGGATGACCAATACCTATATGCTGGCCGGTAAATCGACACCGGAAGAGATTATCGCCAGTGTGGAATATGGCCTGTACGCACCTAACTTTGGCGGCGGTCAGGTGGATATTACTTCCGGCAAGTTTGTGTTCTCAACCTCCGAAGCGTACTTAATCGAAAAAGGTAAAATCACCCGTGCGGTGAAAGGGGCCACTTTGATTGGTTCGGGTATTGAAGCCATGCAGCAGATTTCGATGGTTGGCAACGATCTGGCGCTGGATAAAGGTGTCGGCGTTTGCGGCAAAGAGGGCCAAAGCCTGCCGGTTGGCGTCGGCCAACCTACTTTGAAACTGGATAATCTGACGGTGGGTGGTACGGCGTAGGGTTTAGATTGAGCCAATAAGATGCTTTTAATGGCTCTTTTAAACGTGTCTTTGGTGGGCTATTATGATGTTATATAACCAAAGGAGATATTTATGGCTTTTCAAATTCTGACAACGACTGCCGCGAGCATTACCGATTTAAAACGTAATCCAATGGGCACAGTTAATGAGGGTGAAGGTTCTTCCGTGGTAATTCTTAACCGCAATGAACCCGCGTTTTATTGTGTGCCGCCAGCGGTATATGAATATTTGATAGAACTGGCTGAAGAGAGTGCGTTGAACCAAATAGCAGATTCACGTCAAGGTGAGGAGCGCATAATGGTGAGTTTGGATGACTTATAAGCTCGGTTTTTTCAAATCAGCCTTAAAAGAGTGGAGAAAACTGGCTCCACCCATTCGTGAACAATTTAAAAAGAAGCTGATTAAACGCTTAGAGCATCCACATGTTCCTACCGCTCGGTTATCGGGAGCCAATGCGAATCGATACAAAATTAAGTTACGTAATTTGGGTTACAGGCTGGTTTACCAGATTGAAGAGGATGAAGTCATCATTCTGGTCGTCGCGGTGGGTAAACGTGAAAATGATGCAGTTTACCAAGCGGCTGAAAAACGGTGATGAGCGAGACCCTGTAAATAAGAGAGTGTTCAGAATTCTGAATACTCTCGTCATCACTTGAGAATCTTAATCCTTATTTAAAGATGATTAACTATGCAGCCTGCCGGCTACTCGGTAATCCAATATTCTGGCATGAGCAGGGGTGGCAACATTACCATTTCCTCTGTCCTCGAATTCATGAGCCCAATGCTCTGGCAGCGGAGTATTGGTGTCTTTATAGAAGCCGAACAGTTCCTCAGTATTATCGAATATGCTCCAATGCCCTTGATGAACCATCGCTACCGGGAAAGGCCCAGGGCGTGCGACGATACCCAAATAGCCATTGTCCTTAACAACTTTATCTTTCTCATGCTCCCACATATAAGGAACAAAGCTCACCTGTGGCCCATGACGGACAACATTCATCGAGGTGTTATCCGCAGGCCGCTTAATATCTACCTTAGCAACCCCATGATTGATTAAGTCTTTGACTCCGATTTCCTCTGCACTTTCTGCCTTTGGAATAGTACCTTGATGAGCATTGAATCGAATAATTTCATGCATATCATAATCACCGGTATAGGGCGTAATAAGCCCATCTTTAATCAATTTTTTGAAATCAGTATTGTTTTGTGAGTTTTGCAAATCAATCGGGGCGATTTGGTCTACGTTACAAAGATTGTTGTGGATATGAATACCGTAGATGCCATCGCTATTCCACGCACCCACCATGCCGACAACTCCCGCATTTTGGGCCTGTTTCATAACACTAGCAGCCTGAGCACCATAGACACTTTTCAATGAGCTCGGTTTTATGGTTTTTTCCAGAATATTGTGTCCTTTGGCTGCTGCACTTACTCCCAAAGCCTTTATGGTATAAATTCCAGCTTCTCGCACACTCATTGCAATGTTATGTTCTCTTGATATTTGCTCAAACACTGGCATATGCGAAGAATGGACGAAGGCTTTGGCGACCTGTTTACGGGCAGCTCGACCTGTCTTGCGCAAACCGTCACTGTCGTGGAACCTGATGGGGTTATTACCTACCATACAAAACAAATTCAACCCATCAATGGTCCCTGCTGGGTCAGCATTGAGCCATCTTCCCAGCCACGGCAGATAATAGCGGAAGCCATAATAATATAGGCCGGTGGCATCGCGCTCTTTACCGGAATAACGCACGGTTTTATATTTCGCTTCCAGCGTATTACGCGAGGCAAATACTGCGGTGCCACCAAATGGGTAATACTCTTCCTGGCTGATAATATCGCCGTTGTTATCTAACTCTAATAAACTGGAGCCAATTTGGTTATCAAAGCTGTAGCGCAATTGATTATTAGCAATATCATCCGGTTTACCGTGTTGCCACAGTAATACCCGCACCTGGGCGCGACCCGCGGCACCGACGGTTACCACCTGAAAATCTTCCGTCAGCTTATCGTTATTATGCTGAGTGCGCAGTTCCAGCCCCGGCAAATACACTACTTTGCTGGTTTGGCGTTGCTGAATACTTTGCTTAACGATGCGCATGCCATCACCGCCGTACAGGTAGCTTTCGTAGTCATTGTCGTCGCTATCACGCCTAACGGTAATCACCTGTTGCAACTGATTGCGGGCGTCCCATTGCAGCGGCTGGCCGGGTTGTAATTGCTGCTGGTTACCGGCGGCATCAAACTGACTGCGGATATCAGCGGCAGTTAACCCATCCTGCTGTTGAATGCCGTGGTTGCTGGTATTGGAGACAGTGATGTGCGTGGTGTAGTTGCTGGCACCGGTATGCTGTATTTTCAGCAGGTTACCGCCACGGTCATAGCTGTAACGGCGGGTGTAATTGACATATTGGTTGCCGTCAGTCAGTGAGACTAAGTCGGGCAGGTTGGCACTTTGCGCGCTGTTTTTATCGGATTCACGGCCGGTGGCCTCAATCAACTGATACAAGGTGTCATAGCGGTAAGTGGTTTCCGGCACGATTTTTTGATTGCGGTAGAAGCGGGTGGCTTCGGCATCATTATGGATAGCCAGAATATTGCCAACCGGGTCATAATCGTAGCGCAGGTCTTGCAGCAGGGTTGACCGGTCTTTCAGGGCCGGACGGGTGGTTTTAATACCGATAAGCCGTTGAGTTTGTGCTTCATAGCGATATTCAGTCACCACGCCATTGCCACTCTCTTCGCGCAGTTTTTGCCCGGCAGCGGAGTAGGTGAGGGATGCTACAATCACCTGTTTAGCTCCGCCATGCAGTGTCAGCCAACTGCCACTGAGCTGACCGGCGCGGTTATAAGCCATCTGCTGGGTATGGCCTTTGGCATCAGTCTGGGTCAATGGCTGGCCGAGGGCATCGGTGGTGCCGCGAGTGATAAACTGTTCATCGCTAAGGCGGGAGGCCCAGCTTTGTTCGTCATCAAACCAGTCCACCGGCCCGAGGGTGTCGGTGAGCAACTGGCGCTGTTGTTGCAGTGGCGCAGCGGTGATAGACAGGCTGATAAGCTGCTGTAATCCGGCGGTATCATAATGGCGGATGCACTGGCCGTTGAGGTTGGCGGCTTTATGCTGTTGGCTGTTGTCAGCGTAGAAGAAGCGGTCAGTAATGGTTTTCTGCCCCGCTTCAATGTGCTGATGATGCTCCAGCGGGCGGCCCAGTGTTGGCTCATAGGTAACCCAACTGCGGGTGCCTTTGGCATCCAAACTCATCACCGGCCGGCCTTCAATATCAGTCAGTTGCAGCAAGGTGCCATTATCGACACCCTCGGTGCGCAGCGCGGTTCCGGCAAGGTTATACTGATAGCAGAAGTTATCGATTTCAAGCCGGGCATCACGGCTGGCAATCAGTTGCCCCAGTGGATTATAACGGTTGCAAGTGATCAGCTCATCGGCTGCCTGACTGGCATCAGTGCGGTTATAGGCCAGTGCACGAATACCCAGCCCGCGGTTATCGCTGATGGCGATGGCGGGGGTTGGTGCGCTCATCGAGACATTTTTAGACATAAATTTATTCCTTGCGTTGTTGTAAGAAAAATAGCGCTGACTCACGGTTAGTATTGCAACGGGTCAGTACCAGACGGGTCTGTTCGACATACTGCGGGTAGTCACCCCAGGTTTTCACATTAAACTCCGGCATTTGGCACGGTGGTAATAAAGCAGTAGGGAAAGGCAAACACTCATTTATGGTTACCGATGGCTTGCTGCTGCATGCGGATAACATCATCAGGCACAGGCTCATCAGCACATTTGTTACCTTTTTGTGCCGCACGTAAGCGTTTTTGTAGTTCACCGCTTTTTTCTCCCTCAATGCGTTCTTGTTCCTGAACTTTTTGCAGGTAGCTGGTAGTGAGTAAAATTTGCTCATTAAGTCTTTGATTAATCTCGCCAAAACGAACTAGTTGGGTATTGAGCGCGACATTCTCCATATTCAGTCGTTCCAGGGTTCGGCCGGTTTGTACCAACCACATCACGATAGCCACCACCACCAGTGATAGGGCGACTTTGGCCAGTCCGGGGAGTATGCGTAAACCAATCATGGGTAGACCTCTCTGGGTAGTTCAAAATGTGGGCCATCTTTAAAGGTTTTCCAGTCACCACCCCATTGCAGCGGCAGTTCCATCTCTTGGGCGGCTTGCTTCATCGCTTTTGCCACCTGATGAAAAGTGCTCCAGTCTTCCCACGGGATTTGGTTGTTAACCATCGGGGCCAAATCGACGGCATGACCGGTCAGATGGCGACTATTAAGGGTTTTGCTGCTGCCGTTACGCACCAATTGGCGCTGGCGCTCAGGGGTTCGAATCCCTTCGATAACACGAAAATCGATAGTGCTAAGGGTTAATGCACGGCGCACAATTAATACCAGGTCGGGATGAATGCCGCGTAGGTTATGTTCGCTAATCTGACCAAAGCGAAACTGTGGTTTATCCTGTTGCATAGTGACCTCTGTTATTTAGGAGGGTTATGGTGACCAAAAAAACGGTTCCAGATATATTGCAGGGCAGTGCTGCCCATGGCGCCAAACAGGCCGGCAATGGCAAAAGCCATATAGGGACTTCCGCCACCTTCGAAAGAGAACAGGCCACCCAGCAAGCCGGTAAAACTGGAAACAATGACCTGACTTATCACCGCAGCCCAACTCCATTCGTCCTCTTGGGTATCCTTATTCAAGATGTAGCGAACCAGACCTCCCCAGGCTGAAAGAACGCCGATAATGACCCAGGTCAGAACAAAGTTATCGCCGGGGGCCAGTAAGTGCATTTGGGTTACCTTTGGTTGTTAGCCATCAGTGGCCCTGACCGCCAATGTATGCCGATCAGGGTTAATGGCTGATAGTGTTAGTTTTTAGCTGCGCTGACTTCTGCTGCGGTATCGTTTTCATCCTCACTGATCACAAACCACGGGAAGTATTGCGCCCGGCGCAGATAACCTTTGGCGGTAATGACCTTGATTTCACGCCCCAGTGGGTCGTAAACATGGGTATCGGCATAGGTATCTTTGCGGGCGCTGTCATCACTGATGTAACGCCAGTTATCAAGGAAGTAAGGTTGATAGGCACGGATGGCCAGCCCTTTATTGTCATACTCGACCCGGCCAGAAACCGCCCAACGCGAGGTTGTATTACTGACAGTTATCCCGTTGTTGTCGGTTTGCAGTCGGCCATCTGTATCGCGGATATAAGCTTCGCCAGACTCAACACGTTGTGCCGATTGCAGCACACGACCAAAACCATCACTGCACACAATCACTTGCTGGTGCTGTTGTTTTATCGCCTCGCGATCGTAGCTGTCGGTGGCTACGGTTATGGCATGAGGCGGGTGGCGTTCTTGGCTATCGTGAATTTCCATACTCATATATTCATCTAATGGATACTTACCTTGTCGCAGCCAACGGCGTGAACCCAGAGCGCAGAGATAACCGTCTTCCGTGAGGAATTGGTTTTGGATTAAGGTGTTAAAATCCAGTGAAGAATTGTTGAGCCATCCATCAACAAGCTCATTGTCCGGTTTTATCATCCAGCTAAATGGCTGATAAAAAGAGAATTGAGCCACAGCGACTATCTCATTCTCTTTGGCAATAGCCTCTTCGATGCTATTTGGTGCAGTAAAGGGTGCCTCAGTGAATCCGCTGTCAACCACGCGGCCCTGATGTAATTCCGTACCCCAAAAGCGTGAGGAAGTGACCCGGCCAAAGGCATCCAATGCCACCTGATACAGGTTATCGTTGATATCAGTCAACTGGTATGGGGTGATAAAGCGATAGTCATATTCGGCTGTAGTGGTACTGCCATCAGCCAGCGTGATGGCGGTAACAGCACAATTGTGTCGATCCCAATGTAGATGAGTTTTACCCACTAATTGAGAGCTCTGCTGTGACCATGGATGATAGAAGTTGCTGGCACCGGCATACTCAGTGAAGCCACGGCGGGCCACCCACACAGGGATCTCTTCATTATGATTAAACAAACGTGGGGCAAGGGTGTAACCTGCGGCTCGCAGTTGCTGACTCTGTTCTCTATAGGTCGGTAGCATCTTATTTAGCGCAGTGAGTGAACTGTCATCAAACTCAGCGGTTTCGCTATAAATAACCAGCCCTTGCAGCGGGTATTTTGGGTGATAAAACACTTCATTTTGGCCAGCAAAAACCTGTTCAAGTGGTGTGCCAAGTCTGTTTTCTTTATCTAACACAACTTCATAATTCAGGCCATTAGCCGGGACTGCATCAGCAGCATAAGTCAGTGCATCGCCGCGTTGCTGCCACGGCAGGCCGAGCAGTAATCCGTTGTCCTCAATCACATGCCGGTAGGATTGCTGGCTTTCGCTGATGCGCAACAGCCGTTGTTGTTCGTCATAACTGCTGGCCCAGTGCTGGTCTGCCAACCAGGAGTAAGGCGTCACTTTGTCCTGAGGGCGGCGTGGATAATTGATGGCCGCCGAGTGCAGCGGATGACCATACTCATTGCAGCGCAGCACAATTTGCTGGCTGCATTGTGGGTCTTGCGCAATGCGCTCATAGTGGTAACTGAGTTGCTCCAGTGACATTGGCATTACGATGGGTGAGACCGCGCGGCTATCCGCCGCCCGTACCTGCCGCACCTGATAGCGGGCGCTACTGGTGGTGTAAGGCACGTCGTTCAGGCCAATATCGTCCAGGCCATAGAGTTCGCTGTGCAACAGGCTGCCTTTCAACGCCCGATACAGCCAATAGCCCTGTTCTGGTGTGATGTCTGCCAGTAAATCATCAGTTTCAGATTGACGATTGAATTCAGTGAGGCGGGTCGTGGCTGGCCGATATGCCTGGTCATCTCCCTGCCAATATTCTGCTTGATAGCGGGTTTCATCATCAGCACGGCCGGTATGGAACCAACTGCAACTGCGTGACGGTGGCGTGCGTTCCTGAGCGGAACCCTGGGCATCAACATGGGTATCCAGCGTATCCACTCGGCCAAAACCACGGAATTCGCGCTCGGCACCATCATAAAAGCCGTGGTAGTAATAAGCTTGCTGGCTCAGGCTATTTTGCGTGATTTCATCAAATTGCGTGGTGCGCGCCAACAAATGCATCGGGAAAGGCAAGCCACAGGCAATTTTCTGTTTTTTACTGGCCGCCGCCGCTTTTTCATCCAGCCAGAACTGCGCTGAACTGCGGTAGGACAAGCGGCTCTCAGCCCCCATATTGTTATTGACGGTGGATAACAGATAAGGCTTGCGGGTCGTGAAGTCGTAGCGCCAATGGCGATTTACCATATGTGGCACACTCAGCAGCAGGCTGGTGACCCCCAGACCTTGTACATCGGCTAATGTCAGTTGGCAGGTGTTATCGTAACGAACACCGTGCGGCAAGGGCAGTTTCAGTGGCGCGGCAAAACTATTCCCGCTCTGATTGCGGTAAATCAGCAGGTGATCGCTGTTGGCATAGATCAAATCAACGCTGCCAGAGCCGTCGATATCTGCCAGCCAGATATGTTGCGGGTTGAAACTGTCCACCGGCTGATTAAAACCGCTCAATGTGACCGGTTTGCCAAAGGTGCCATGACCTAAGTTCGGCCAACAGGTGACGTTATTGTGGCGCACCCGCATCAGGTGTTGCTGCCCGCTCCCCAGTGGATCACCGAAAGCCACTAACTCAGCATTACTGGCACCGGGGATCGGCAGAACGATGGCGGGGTCTTGATAGACTTGCCGCGCGGCAGCAAAACCATCGCGCTGATTAGCATACAGGCGCACACTGTTCGGCCCGATCAACGCCAGATCAGATAAGCCATTGCCAATCAAATCCGCTAATTGGGCTTGTGGGTGGAAATACTCGGTGGGCAATGCAGACAGCGGGGTGAACTGGGTCCAGCTTTGATCAGGGTTACGGCTGTAATAACCCGCCAGTCCCGGTTGGCTGATAACCCAGTCCAGACGGCCATCACCATTGATATCCATCAGGCTGGCACTATCACGCAAGGTAGGGATAGTGGGCAAAATTTGTGCCGCGCCGAAGCTGACGCCATCTTCACTATCCGCGGTGCGCACTGGCGGGTGATAGCGCCAACTGCCACTGTCTTGATACAACATGCCCGGCAACCCTTCACCGTTCAGGTCAACTAACTGATAATAGGGGCTAAATTTGTCCCATTCAGGCATCGCCTGCCAGTGGTTCTCTGCGCCAGTTTGCAGCTCCTGATAATCAAATTCCAGTGGCGGTAAGGTCAGAGTGGTGCCGTCTGTTTCATGTGCCACTTGCTGGCAACTGATGAGCTGGCTGGCATACGGACTGGCCAGATAGTTCAGGCGCAGGCGAGCCACCAGTGCCGCATCGCTTTGGTTTTCATCGCCAGACAACAGTTGTAGGTTATGGTACATCAATACCTGTTGGCACAGGCGGCGAGTGCGGACTTCAAAACCGTATTCGTAACGCGAGAAAGGATCCTGCCGCTCTGACCAGACAGCATCTGAATCACGTGGTGGAACCTCAGATAAGGTATTTGGGCGTTCGCCATAATCAAATACCAACGTAAATAGCCACTTGTCGTCTTGGGGGCGCGTTTTTTGGCCGCTAAATAGCGTCTCGCTTGACGTCAGATTGCCGTAGCGTACTTGCTGCAAATAACGCTGAGCGCTGGCTTGTGGATGAGCAGCACTTTCTGCTGCATCAACGTGGGCGTCATCTTCACCTTGATAGTCATAGCAAATATGCTCGCCGGTGGCGGAGATAGACTCTTCCAATAACCATTCTGCGATATGTGCTGGATGCTCAGCAGCGGCAATATGTGCCTGTGGGGTTATACCCAGATAATGCTGCTGGCCATCAGTGCTGTAAACCCGCCAGAAAGCGGTTTGGTTGGATGTGGTGTCTTTGGGCTGCCAGAATTCGATACGAGCAAAACCGCCCTCTACGCGCGGCTGATATTGGGTAACGCTAAAGTTATTTGATGCACTATCTTGATATTTAAATTCGCTGTCTGATTTAGACACGGCAATCAGGACTTCACCATTGGGACCAATAAACTCATCACGACTATCATAGTGAGGGACGCCACGCTCGGTGCGACGGCGAATCGCCATTATTCCCACATTCCAGCCGAGGCCGAACGGGCCATTACCGCTGCCACTGCTGTAACTTAATGCCAGTGCTGGTGCATAGCCACGGCCAGCAGAAATAGGCAAAGGCACGGTTAAGCTGGCTAATCCACTTGGGCCGATAGCACCCAGTGATTCCCCCATTCCTGTCATAGCACCGCCCCCTTTAGGGAGCGATAATGGCGCTACACCAATCTGTTGTTTGTTGTTTTCCATAATGGACTCCTGTCAGGCCTCCTGACGAAGGCCTGTTGGGTTAAGTAAGTAACTGCGGTTTTAGGAACGGATGGTGTAGCGAATGTGCAAAATGATATCGCTCAGGCGTTGTAACAGCTCCTGTTGCGTTCCGTTCGCATTCGCATTAGGGAAGCGCAGCTCGAAACTGCCATTATCGGTAATATCAATCCCTTCAAAGGGCAGGTACTTACCATCGTTGAAGTCCAGTTGGAACTGGCCACTGTCATTCATGCCGCGCGAAATGGCGATAGCGCTACAGCCTTTGGCGCAGGTTGTCTTATCCCCGGTGTAGCTCAGAACGGCTTGTACATCCTGATATGGCCCTAACACCGCAGGCAGTGTCACGCTAACCTGTTTGATACGACGTTTTTTGCCCAGTTTCATGGTTGCCGGGTAGTCTTGCTCCAATGCCAGATCACGGATGTTGATTTTGGCGCTTAAGATGCCCTCTGTGATGCTAATAGGATCACCACTGGTACCCTCTTTGCCTTTGATAGCATCAGAAATTGCGCTGGATAAATCAAAGTTATTGGTGGTAGAGCGATGATAAACTTGCGCCAGCGAAATGGTACGATCCACTTCTAATGCGCGTTCATCTTCCATCAGCCAGATATTTTCCAGTTTTTGCAGATTCAGCATCAGATCTTCACCGGCCAGCAGCCCTTGATATAGATCATTCCAACCTGAGCGCGCGAACAGATGCTGTGTTTTGCTGGTGTCGATATCACGTTCCAGTGCACTTTTTGCCATCAGGCACAGTGGCTGCGCGGCATCGAACAGTTGGTAATACAGACCAGACAGGCGGCCAACCATCCAGTTGTACAGCTCTTTACCGCTAAAGCGGGTGCTCTGCATTTGGTAAACGGCCTGCGCGTGGGATTGCTCCATTTCAGCCAGATTGCTCTGTTTCTGCGCCATTGAGATCTGAAGATCCAGCCCGACGAGCTGCTCTTGCAACTGCTCAACATCTTTCTCGGCCAGGGTTTGCTGTAACTGCCACTCTTGCGCACGGCGCGCATGGTTGGCCCTGATATCGCTGATGTTTGCCCCCTGTTCGATGCCATTGGCGGTGATCTGCATGGAATAGCCAGTGGCTTGTGCAACCGCTCCCCAACGAGAACCCCCGTCAGCGAGCCCGAAGATATTAGGTGCCAGATCGAGTGCTGCTCCGACACTGATTGGTACTATCGAGCTCATATTCAGAACATATGCAGCAGTACGGGCTGTTAAAACGTTCTGCTCATCGCTGGAAATACCCTCTTTAATTAATTTGTTATAGTAATCCCGGCGTTCTTCGGCGCTGCTTTTCATCACTCGGGTGGCTTTACGGCTACTTTGCATAAGTTCGATATTGGCATTTTGAATATCGCGGGTTTGCTGCAATACCCGTTGCTGTTGTTGTTGTAACAGTAGCGTCAAGGCTTCGTTATCTTGTTTCTCTAACGCATTTTGTAATGAGTTACCAAACTGCATCACTGAGTTGACGGCACCTTTGGCTCGTTCCAACAGCAGAGGGAAACGATACAGGCTGGTGGCAACAGCAGTTGGGGTCAGAGATGTACTGATCCCGTCACCGGCAGCGTGCTGGCGTTGTAACTCTTTTGGATCAATCGGGGTTGCAAACAGCGGCAGATACAGCGGTTGCCCTTCCAGGCTAAGATTATGGCGCAGGTTATACAGCAGAATGTCGAGCCTATCCCAATAGGAAAGCAGCACTTCGTTGTACGGTGGCAGGAAGTTACCGTCTGGTTTGTTGCCGGAGATGGACTTCGCGTTATCTTTTAAACTCAGATTTTTCCAGTCATGTGCGACAGTAATTTCAGGGCGTGGCCCTAATAATTGGCTGGCCTGCACGTAATACATCTTGGCATCAACCAGAGTGTCGCGCTCCAACTGACGATAGGACTGATTACCACGGGCAATTAATACATCCAGTGTGCGCATAAAGACCGCTAACTTATATTGCATCGGATCTTTCATGGCAATAACGTCAGGGTCGGTTGTTGCCAGTGTGGTATTGCTGTCCCAGTCAGTATCTTTTTGCAGTGGCAATATATTCCAATAGCGGGGTTTATCGCCATCCGTTTGTAAAACACCTTTTTCATTGCGATAGCCGGCACTATTAAACAGGAATTTTAACCAGCGTTCGGCTTCATCAAAGCGTTGTTCGGTAAGGAAACGGGCAGATGCTAATAATGGAATATGGAAGAACAGTTCCCACAGATAAATGCCATAAGACTGGTAAAAGGCTTCCAGAGTAACGGACTCATCTTGTAGGTTGTAATCAAAAAACTTGTCGATGCTGACTTGTAAGTTACTGATTAAATCCAGAGGATCGCTTACCCCCAATTTCGTTGGTTGGTCAGTAATAATAATATTTGAGCCATCAGAGTTACTTTTCCTCGCAGGTATTTCCCAACTGAAGGAAATATGTGTAGGTTTTTCTTTTTTATCCAGTGTGTTCCATTTTATTATTCCATTTTCAATTGTTTTTACTGAACCATCTTCAAAATGAATGTTTATATGGGTGATGGTGACATGTTCAGCACTTATTGATGTTGATCTAAACGCAATCGGTTGATCCACTTGTGTATTGATTTTATTATAAACTAATGTCAACTCCCCTTCTGCGGTTAATCCTGTTGGGTTCTCTATTGTTTTTACTTTATAATGATGACCAGTCCCATCAGCATATCCACCATCTATTTTATTTAA
>NZ_JAZGQE010000520.1:0-371 GCF_048593885.1 Yersinia sp. 1252 StPb PI
AAGAATTTGTCCGAAGCCTGCAAACCGACCCGGATCTCTGATTTATCCTGGCATCAATATTGGGAAGGGATCAATGTAGCGATAGTAAAAATTCGGAGTGGTCTCTTAAGTGGGCTAATCGTGACAAGTCAGACAGAGACACAGAAATAGCCGCCAAAAAGAGTGCCACCGATAAAGAGGCCCAACTTCAGGCTGCACAATCGGCCGGATTAAAGGCATATCAACAAGGGGTGGTAGATGCTGAGAAAAAAGCAAAAGGCACTATTGCTGCTTACCGTGCTGGCAATATCAAGCTGCAAAAGCGTTTCGAGTGTCTCGCCACTTCAGTTGGGGATATGCCCGTTACTCCCGCCAGTGGACAGCTCACTGAT
>NZ_JAZGQE010000521.1:0-364 GCF_048593885.1 Yersinia sp. 1252 StPb PI
CTGCATTTTTGCAGCTTTATCTTAAGTTAATTACAAAAGGAAAGTAAAAATGAATAAAATACCTCTGGCTTTGTTTTTATATGTTTTTTGCATTTCAGCTTATGCAGTGAAAGAAACGAGTTCAAGTTCAATTTCAGAAACAAGTATTCCACCTGAAAGGAGTATGCAACATTCTGCGAGGAATAGTGAAACCTACACCTATATAAAGTGTGTCTATAGGAAAAATAAAGATAAAAATTTTGATGCAACTTCATCTTGGGAATGGGGGCGGGCGGGTAACGCAGCCAACAATTATGCTACAGTTAATGGTCATTGGTATTCCAGCGCCATTCTAGCTAATATGTTTTATACAAAAGCTAGCCAC
>NZ_JAZGQE010000522.1:0-363 GCF_048593885.1 Yersinia sp. 1252 StPb PI
TGCCAATAACATCTTGGCCAATCAATATTACTATGTTATTTATATTTATTTCACGGTCCATACATTTAAAATATCCTACACAAAACGAACATTGATGTTACGACCAAAAAAATCATGAAGAAACATATAAATTTTATTTATGTGCTGTATGTCTTATAAATATCATTCTCGCTCTGACTCGATGACCCACCGCTAAAGTTTAAGCAAAGGGGCTCTGTCGCATTAGCGTAGGCAAGTTAGCAAAAGTTGCGCTGCCGGTTTTTCAAGCGGCCAGCAGATAAAATTGTTCTGCCGGTGATAAAACCTCCTTGGCAGGATGCTGAAGCGGTCCTTTGCGTATCATCTGCACTAACTCAATGCCTG
>NZ_JAZGQE010000523.1:0-361 GCF_048593885.1 Yersinia sp. 1252 StPb PI
TTGCAATGGATAGTTAACAACTGTTCTATTTTCTGGGCATCTATAATATCATTTTTCATATGTTTTTTATGGGAATCAAACATTAACAGCTCCATGAGAATAAAAGTATCTCTATCAATGATGAGTGCACTTATTTCTTTGGGCGTAGTATCCACTATGGAATTACTACAAATACCAGAAAAGACTGAGCCATTAATTGGGGTAATTATTGGCCTTCTCGGCCCTAATAAAATCAAGGCCTACGTTGATAATATGTTAATAGAAAAGATGAAGAATGAAAGAATGAAATAAACAAGATAGTTTTAATTAATTAACGCAGTATGAATCTGGTTGTACTTCATTATTTTTCTGAGGGGCATTG
>NZ_JAZGQE010000524.1:0-359 GCF_048593885.1 Yersinia sp. 1252 StPb PI
CAGGTGGAGAATGGGGTAACGAACTAGCAGATGTGACCTATTACTATGGGTGGGGACCAGCAGATGCCTGGTCCCTGACCTATAGCCGATTACAGTGGTGGTATCAGCAGGCGGTCAGAATTAACAAGGTGAAGGCGGGGAAAAATGGGTAATGCATTTGATTTTGAACTGACCGCGACAGATCAGGCGTCGGCCTCCATTCAGCGTATCGAAGAGGCCGTTAAAAATCTCATTCCTGATCTGGATAAAACCCGTGATGGACTTAAATTAGGGGGGCAGGGATCAGTTGAAGGTATTGACGACCTCAATGCTCGTCTAAAGGGAATGGGGCAGTTTGCGCGTGAAGGTGTGCAGTTTGT
>NZ_JAZGQE010000525.1:0-356 GCF_048593885.1 Yersinia sp. 1252 StPb PI
TCATTTTTGCATTGCGTGACGTGCCAACAACCCCAGTTAACTGCGGAAGATGTACGACGTCGCCCAAACCAAGGTTTAAGAGAGTTTGTGCAACAGCGGCTAGGCCAGCGTCTTTAATTTCAGAAAGGTTATTAGCAATCTTTAACGCCGCAATATCAACCGCTCTAACAGCTTTAGGGGTCGCGGCGAGTATTTCGCTAGTGCTGTTGGTTGCACTACTTAATTGAATAACGCCTTTTTGAGTTAATGAAGCGTCTTTAAGATCAGGAATTCCCTCGCCAATCAGCTTCTGTATCGATAAAAGCACTTGATTAAACGTATCACTATCAGCCTCTATTTCAGCGGCTGTTAGAATA
>NZ_JAZGQE010000526.1:0-354 GCF_048593885.1 Yersinia sp. 1252 StPb PI
CGCCCTTCATCGCCTCTGACTGCCTAGGCATCCACCGTGTACGCTTAGTCGCTTAACCTCACAACCCAAAGGTGTTTCTTATGTTAAAGTCGGTTGCGCGTCGTGAATACAGCGTTGTGCGGTACTCGGAATGCTCATGAACGTTAAGTTCACTCCGCGTCCTCCGTGCCGTACGCCTTGCCTTCACTTAGCTCACGCGACTCTCTTCATCAGAATGCACATTGGCATTGCGATTATTTGAGAGACTCTATTACAGGTTACTCTTTATCTCAGTACCTCTACGGAGAGATAAATTTCAGCTGTAATGTTTCAATTTTCAGCTTGTTCCAGATTGTTAAAGAGCAATATTTCACA
>NZ_JAZGQE010000527.1:0-354 GCF_048593885.1 Yersinia sp. 1252 StPb PI
ATTAATTTTTATATTTTTGTTTTCCCAATCGCAGCTAATATTACCTATAAGGTTAATGATATTGATGTTAATGAGCGACGTGAGAAAATAAATTCCACGATAGAAGCATGGCAAAATGATATTTTATGTGCCTCTATGGAAGCAAGTTTTACAGTCTACCCACTCGATATTATCAGTAAGAAAGAGGCTGAACTTGCAGAAAAATCTATTGGCGACCATTTTATTAAAATAAATTCAAGCAAGGTGATTTCAGAGTAAATATGATGGATAGTAATAAAAAATATATTTACGAATTATCAATTACTACACAAGGGCCACTTTATCCGCCAAGTGAAGTCATCGATAAAAATGGGG
>NZ_JAZGQE010000528.1:0-352 GCF_048593885.1 Yersinia sp. 1252 StPb PI
ATAGTATTGGAACTGGCATTTCATTTTGACTTGACACTGCATTAATAAGCATTCCGAGGAAATATAAAATAAGTAAGATTAAGAGCACATCTAGCAAATTTCTTTTATTACTAAACAGAGTTTGGCTGGGTGTTATTACTATCTTATTAAAAAATGATAACACCCTAACCTCTCATTTATAATGAGGAAAACACAGATATGACAAGTCTATTTTAGTAGCCAACAAACCTATCATTCATTTTGTTTGATACCATATTTTTTAATATCCCTGCATCTAATCTAAGACCGTATCTGTTTATGGTTTTAACAATACCATCAGGTATCCCTGCACTTTTTAAATGTGCTCTAAACT
>NZ_JAZGQE010000529.1:0-350 GCF_048593885.1 Yersinia sp. 1252 StPb PI
GTTATTTTATTGGGACTATCCGACGCCACCAGATCAATAGATATATCGTATATTCTTGATGCGGATGTATTTCATGAAGAAACTGACATTACAACTAATGAGTTGGATAGTATTTCAAAAATCATTGATAGCCCTGAAATTAGTAATTTAATATCTAACTTTAACATAAATGGTTTTATCTTTGATGAGGAACTTATTAAATCTAAATTATCTAACCTATCTATATCTATTACAAAATTAATCAATGAAGTTGTATTTGTTGTTACAGATAAAATTAAAAATGCAGAGTTCGATAGTAACCTAATTAAAGAATATAACAATGGGTTTAAAAGTGAAATTGAAATTGAGCT